>JBFFNJ010000201.1:0-4172 GCA_041563215.1 Candidatus Deferrimicrobia bacterium
AAACGGAGCTTCCCACGATGAACTTGTCCAACCGGGTGAGGTACTCCACGGCCGGCAGGAGGCGTCCTATCGCCAATCTGAAGGCGATGAGCGTGAATATTGCCGCAGTCGCCGTGCCCAGCTGGGGTCCGAGATGGACGGGGTCGATCCAGAACACGGTCCATCCCATGAAAACGATCAGGCCGAGCGGAAATATGATCGTCCAGAGGTAGTACCCCACGTGGCGCGTGGCATGAAAGCGATATATAAAGGAGGGAAATTTCCTTTCCAGCAGGGGCACGTCGAGGATGCCTGTTTCCGCCTCGCCGGGGCCGACCTCCCAGCCTGAGATGGAGAATTCCTGCAGCTTCCCCGTGAGCTTTGTATCGGGTACGAAGACCATTTCTCCGGGATCTAAGGTTGATACTATTTGCACGGAGAGTTTCTGTTCGTCCCGGGGAAAATCTCTCAGGTCGAGGCGGGCGGAGAACCTTCCCAGGACTCTTTGCCGGTAGGTGACAACACCCGCGGGATCAATCGAGACCGTCTCTTCGAAATGCTTTATGACCTCCCGCTTGTTGACCATTCGAAATTCCGGATTCCATATATCGTGCAGGCCGATCCGGCAGCCTTCGAGTGAATGTCCCAGCATTTTGGCTGACAGGCGCGGATCGATCCATCTGATGAGGACGTGAAAATCAATGTTGAATGTCTGAGTTGCATCGTCTATATCGGTCAGATCGATTGCAACGAATCCGACGTGAACCTTTGTCGGCTCACCGCCGGCTCCCGGCCGCTTGGTTCTCAGGGTGATGGGAACGGCGCAGTCTATCTGCGCCTCTTTTGGCGAACCGATCCGGGCGGCCTGAACCCCGTCTGCCGCTATGACGAGGAGGAGGAGCAGAACGATCAGGTTGCACGCGGCTTTCTGAAAAACTTCGAAGGGTTTCCTTCTTTGAAAATACCCGGCGTCATCGGGACCTTTCCTCAGTGAAGGATACCTTTCGCGGCCGTGCCGGCGATCCCCGGCAATGGGGCGTTTTTCTGATGATTCGTTCATATTCATGGGTATCCCGGAAAACTGCCTTCTGCAGAAAATTTATACAACATTACGTTTTCGATTTGAACAAATTTTCTTTGCGGGTAAGAGTGCCCGAATCGAAACGTTTTCCGTGGGGTCAAAAACCCGGTCGGGAAAACGAGATCGGGGGGCTTGGCCACCGTCCCCGGGGAGGCTGCATCCGGCCGGTGATTTTTTGTAATTTTTCCCCCAGGGAGCCGACTGATAGAAAACGGAACGGAGGAATCAATATGAAAAACACAAAGAGTTCGCTCTACCTGCTCGTAGCTTTGGTACTTGCCATCACACTTTCCCTTTCCCACACGGCGCGGGGGGAGGTGAAGGGTGCGAAGACGGCGTCCCTCTCCGGTTTCCAGGGGCACAATGCGTCGGGAAAAGCAGCCATCTCCCACGATGACCAGGGGAAGGCGTACCTGGATCTTACGGGAATCAAGGTGGACAGGGTCCCCGACGGCTGGGTCTACCTGACAAAAGGCGCCGATCACACGTCCGGGATCGAACTGGGAATCCTGAAGCAGTTCAAGGGAGACGTGCGGTTCCCCATCCCCGGGGATGTTGACACGGACGCTTACGACAGCGTCGTCATCTGGTGCAAGAAGTTCGACGTGGGGATCGGAAAGGGCTTTTTCAAAGAGTAAACAACCTCCTTCCCACGGTGTGTCAGGAAACAGGGCTTGTCCCCGCTTGATTTCCGTTTCCGGTCTCACCTTTCTTTTCCTCACGGGAAAGGGGGACAAGCCCTCCCTTCTGCTCTTCACACACTTTGACAGGAAGCGGGCCCTTACCCTGCTTACTCCGATATTTCGGCTGTGGGTTTTTCGGGATTGCCGATCCTAGCGCTCCGTGCGTCCTCCACGAGCTCCCGGATGTTGTCTCCCGTCAAACTCCGAAGGAAGGCCACGAGCGCGTCGATTTCATCGTCTGTCAGGTGAAGCGGCTGTATCACGGGGTCGAGGTTTTCATGGGGAAACCCGCCCCGGTCGTAAAATATCACGACATCGCGCAGCGTGGAGAGGGAGCCGTCGTGCATGTAGGGAGCGGTGAGGGCGATATTTCTCAGCGTCGGCGTTTTGAACCTCCACCGGTCGGAAGGGTCGAGGGTTACCTCGTAACGTCCCCGGTCTTCCTGTTCGGGGAGGCCGACGCTTTCGATAGCCTCCCGGCTGATGGAGGTAAAGACGCCCGGGGCGAGTTCGACACGCACCCTCCGCCCGGGAGCAGCTTTCTCCATACTCCTCTTCCAGCCCACGCCGGTATTGTGAAAACCGTTGTCCGTGAAGAGGGCGAAATCCTCGTTGATTACGTGGCAGTTCAGGCACTTTCCCTTGTCCACGAAAAGATAGAACCCCTCCTTCTGCTCCGGTGTGAGGGCGTCGGGTTCGTTCCCGTAGTGCCAGCGGTCGAAGGGGGAGTTTGCCGATACCAGGGTCCTCTCGTACGAGGCGATGGCCGCGCCTATTCCCTCGATGCTCACGCCGCGGTCGAAGGCGAGCTGAAAGAGCTTTTCGTAGTCGTCGAGGCGCCTGATTTTTTCGACGAGAAAGCCGATCGAGGGAATCGCCATCTCGTCGTGGGCCAGGAGCGGGGAGATCACCTGGGTTTCCAGGGTCGTCTCTCTCCCGTCGTGGAAGAGGGGTGCGGCGAAGGCCACGTTGAGCAGGGTGGGTGCGTTGCGGCGTAAGGTTTTTCCCTGCGCCCCCACGGCCGTTGCCGTCTCGTTGACGGTAAATCCCTGCTCGGGGATGTGGCACATGGCGCAGGATATGGTGTTGTTGTGGGAGAGGCGGCGGTCGTAGAAGAGTTTGCGCCCGACCTTTATTTTCAGTTCCGATGGGGGGTTGTCATCGGGAAATGGAACGACGGGAAGTCCCACGGGCACCTTCTGGATGCGGGCAAGGGCCGCCCGGTCCCTGTCGGGGTGAAGGGTTGCGTCACCGGCCAGGGCGTTGCTGAACGGGAAGGTGAGGGAGGCAAGGAGCATGCATGAGACGATAACCCTTCCCTTCACGGCTGTGGACGTATCGTATGACATTTCACCCGGCCCCGTCGTTTTCCAGGATCGGCGCTTCGCTGCCGTCGACGACAATCTCCCTGGAGGGAAACCCCGTGCTGCCTGCGTTCCCGGCCCTTCTCTCATGTGCAATCTTATCCTGATCACCGGAGACGCCGCAAGGGCGCTCGCCGGGATCGATCCCGGTTTCCGGTTCTCTTCGTCGGCAACTCAGGTAGACAGCGTTACCGTCACGGGAACAGAGTTAGTCACCATGTCGTAGACGGGCGAGAACTGGGCTCCTAACCCCACCACTTCCTGCTTTTGCTCGTCGCTCAGGCTGCCGGTTACGCGCACCTTTACCGTTATGCTCTTGAAGCCCTTGCGTACCTCCGGGTCCAGGCCCAGAAAACCGTGCAGGTCGAGATCGCCTTCCAGGCTCGACTCGACGGATTCCAGAGGGATCCCTCTCGCCGCGGCATGGTAGACCATCGACGTGGTAACACAGGCAGCCAGTGCGTGAAGGAGATGCTCCACGGGATTCGCGGCTTTGTCCCCGCTCAGCAGTATGGGCGGTTCGTCGGCTTGCATCGTGAACTTCCCGTCCCGGTCTGGAAACTCCTGTCCGGCTCCATAAGAGGCCTTCACGGTTGTCTGGTTCAGGCCGCCCCCCTGCCACGTGTTTACGATCCGAAACCTGAAGTCCGCGAGCGAAGGTGTATCTCCTATCGCCTTGACAGTTTCATTGAGTTTGCTGACATCGACACCGTTGATGGTGTCTACTCCGGCGTCCTCTTTCATGGTTTCTCCTCCTCCTTTGGCGTTACATGCAAAGCCACTTCTGTTTGCCACATTCCGTTTCATAATCAGGGCACTTCATTTTATTGCCCCGCTGACCGCTTGCAGATTTGCAAACGCCCTGTCACGTATCCCTTTTTTCGTTCATGCAACCCATCGGTCAGGTTAAGGGAAAGACAACACCGCATGAGATGGGGAATCTTCTCCCCAGGCCCCTAAATGATGAAAAAATATGAAAAAAACCCCATAAAATATTCTATAAGCAAGAAAGGCCCTGAATCAAGGGGATATCGTTCCAGCGGAAGGCATGGATCCGGGATGCCG
>JBFFNJ010000202.1:0-4103 GCA_041563215.1 Candidatus Deferrimicrobia bacterium
CAAGGAAGCATAAAAACACGATGCTCACTGCCGCGCGAATCCCCCAAATCAGCTGATTGTCGCAGATCATCAAGGCACCACGATGGCGTCGCCGGGCTTAAGAAGGTAATTCCCTTCGCCGTTATTTTTGATAATTTTGTAATAATTGACTATTCGGACATCCTGCTTGCCGTCGGCATTCCGAATAAGTTTTATCTTTTTGGGGGAGGCAAAAGGTGTAAACCCCCCCGCCTCGGACAGCGCCTGCAATACCGTCACGTCGCCACGCAAGGGGAAGGTGCCCGGCCTGGCCACATAACCGAGGACGGAAAACTTGGGGGAATTGATCTGCCTTACGATAACAGACACATTGGGACCTTTGATAAAGGGGAGAAGCTTCCGGTGGATACTATCCGCAAGTTCGGAGGCGGTGAACCCTTCCGCCTGAATATCCTGCACCAGGGGGAGCGAGATCTTGCCGTCCGGCCTGACAACGACATCGTTGGTCAACTCCTCGTTCCCCCAAACAGAGACGTGAAGCAGGTCTTCCGGCCCGATGCGATATTGCGTGGAATCCGATGCCCTTGCCTTGGCCGGGCTTGAGGATTGCGCCTGTGGTGCAGGGGGAATCTTCTCGGGACTCGATTCCTTGGAAACGGATTTCGTAATTGTCAAAGGAGTCCCCGATGACTCGACCTTGGCCTTGCTCGAGGATTGCGCCTGTGGTGCAGGGGGAATCTTCTCGGGACTCGGTTCCTTGGAAACGGATTTCGTAATTGTCAAGGGAGTCCCCGATGGCGGAACCGACTTTGGGGTAGAGGTCGCCGGGGCGACCGTTGTTTTGGGAACCTTATTTTCCGATGGCTTACGGGAGGGTACGGACGACGTCACCGAATCCAAGGACCGCAGATACTGTTCTGCGGATGCTGGAAGTCCTTTAGTGTTCGCAGATGGGGAACTTGTACTCTTCGACTTCGGTGGATCTCTCTCAAGGGAAGCTTTCGGGGTGGACCCGGTTGTTGGAGGAATCCTGCTTATTGCGGTTGTGGGGTCTGGTTCAGGGACCTTTGCCGAATTGACAGGGACAGAGGAATTCCCTTGTGCAGGATGGGACGCTACCGGCCTTCCTCCCACGTCTTTCTGCAATTCGGTTAACTCCCTGAACGTAGCGCCAGGCCCTTCTCCTATATCCATCTTGCCGGAGAAATCCCTGATCTGCGAATTTGCGGAAGTGCATCCGCTGCCGATCGCGAAAAGCCCCGCTACCGCAAGTACCGTGCAGGCTACCGCCCATATGGCCTTCACCATTCCTCCTCGCCAACGTCTTGTCTTAAAAAAGAAAAATGAAATCATGGAACCCTATCTGCTTCGTCTGTTACTCCTGGTTCAGGCCGCACTCCTTGATCTTGTAAAGCAGCGCCTTGTAGCTTATGTCCAGGATCTGGGCTGCCTTCCTCCGGTTCCATCGCGTCTGCCGCAGAACGCGATCGATGACATCGCGCTCGGCGTTACGTTGCGCAATCTTCGAAACCTCCTTCAAGGTCGCCCTTTCCGGAATATCGGTGTCATTATCGCCATATCCGGCGGTAAAGTTCATAGCGGGAATCCGGTCGATCGCCTCCGGGCGGGAAAGGTATCCCCCGTCTCCCCCCGGGATCAGGACAGGGGGAGCATCCTCCCGTTTCCGCTCCATTTCCGCGATGAGCTGGGCCTCGTTCCCCAGGATAATCAGCCGCTTTATGTTGTTCTCGAGTTCCCGGACGTTTCCCGGCCATGCGTATTTGAGGAACATATCCATAAGCCGGGGCGATATCGTGAGGGAATCGCGATTGTACATCTCCTCGTATCTCTTGAGGAAGTAATCGGAGAGAAGGGGAATGTCGTCCCTCCGGTCCCTCAACGGAGGAACGACGATGTTGACCACGTTGATCCGGTAAAAGAGGTCGCGCCGGAAGCGCCCCTCGTCCACCATGTCCTCGAGTTTCTTATTAGTGGCGGTGATGATCCGGCAGTTGACCTTCACCTCCCGCTCCCCCCCGATGCGGTAGAACTGCTTCTCCTGGAGGACGTGGAGGAGCTTGGATTGCAGGTCCGGGTGCATCTCGCTGATCTCGTCGAGGAAGATGGTCCCGTTTTGCGCCATCTCGAACCGCCCGTATTTTCTCCGGTGAGCGCCGGTGAACGCACCCTTCTCGAACCCGAACAGCTCGCTCTCCAGCAATTCCCGCGGCAAGGCGGCGCAGTTGACCTTGATGAAGGGTTCTCCCGCCCGATCGGACGCCTTGTGGAGGGCCTTGGCCACCAGTTCCTTCCCCGTCCCGCTCTCCCCGGTGACCAGGACCGTGATGTCCGTATTTGCCACCTGGTCGACGATCGCCTGGACCTTGTTCATCCGGTCGCTCAAGGAGAAGAGCAGCCGGTATTCCTCGTCGGCGCGGATCTGGGTCTTTAAGGATTCGAGCTCCCACTTGGTCTTGGTGGAATCCAAGACCATCTGGATCTTGATGAGGAGCTCTTCCCCCCGGAACGGTTTCTTGATGTAGTCGCTTGCACCCTCCTTCATCGCCCGGACCACCTCTTCCACCTCGCTCTGCCCGGAAACCATGATCACGGGGACGTTGGGCAACTCCGTACGCATTGGTTTGATTAGGTCGACCCCGCTCCCGTCGGGAAGGAATATGTCGAGAATCACGCACGAGGGCCGGTGGCGCTCCAACATGTCGAGACCCTCCGCCTTGTTGAAGGCGGTGATCACCTTCATGTTCTTCTCCGCGAGGATATTCTGGGTGAACTGGGTGAAGACGGGGTCGTCATCCACAAGCAGGATAACGTTCATGGTCATTTTATCCCTCCGATCGACTTGAGGGTGAGACGCAATCTTAATGCCTGCCGAGAATAAATTCGCCATTTTATCGGATTATTCCGGTAATTTGCTTAAAACACAAGAAATTATTGGAAAAAAGTGTTCCACCCAGTGGAGGGTATTTCCTTAACGAAAAATTTCTACTGCACTTTAAAGGGAATTATTGGGGAAATAAATGGTCCAAGTGGGCAAATTATTGCCTAGGAAGAGAGAACGATACTACCGTCCCCTTCCCCTGTGTGCTCTCCAGCCAGATTTTCCCATTCTGTGCTTCGATGAGCTTCCGGCAGATAGACAGGCCCAGCCCCATCCTGGAGCTCCCATCCTCGTCGGACACGCTGACCGATTCTCCGAATATCTTATCCTGGATTTTCTTGGGAATGCCGACGCCGGTGTCGCGCACCCATACCGTGGCAACCCCTTCACCCTCGGGTTTTGCGCCGACGCGGATTTCCCCCTTTGACGGGGTAAACTTTACGGCGTTGTAGAGGAGATTGTCCATCACCTGCATCACCCGAGCGGGATCGCCATGAACCGTGAGGGAAGGCAGCTGCTCTTCCAGGCCCATGTCCACCTGCTTCTGCTCGGCATACGGTTTGTAGAAGGTTACGCAATCTTTCAGCAATGCGGTCAGGTCGAATTTTTTCGAGGTGAGGCGGAGTTCGCCTCTCTCAGCAGCCTCGTAATCCATGAGCGTGGCGGTCATCGCACGCAGGCGGGTGATGGAGCGCTGGGTCTGCTCCCTGAGGTTTGTCGCCCCAGGTTCCCGGCACTCCTTGCAACGTTCCTTAAGGAAGTGGTTGTATCCGTCGAGGACGGTAAGGGTGGAGTTGAAGTCGTGAGCTGTGGTGGATATGAGAAATCCCTTGAAACTGCTTATGTTCTTCACTCTCTCCACTTCCGCCCGGCTTCTTTCGAGAAGCCTGCGTGTCTCGTTGTCCTGTTTCTCCGCTTCAAGCGTCAAATTCATCTTTTCCACGGACCTGGCGACCGAGTGGCGCAGGATATCTGGCGAAACGGGCTTTCGAAGGAAGTCGTATGCCCCCTGCTTCAGTGCCTCGATTACCGATTCCAGGGAGGGGGATTGGGCGAGGATCGTGAAAGGAACATGTCCGTATTTCTTGTGGGATTCCCTAAGGAATACCAGGGCGGACTGCCTCTTCACATTCAGGTCGGACAGGACGACGGCCTTTCCCCTAAAGTCGTCAAGTGCGGCAGCCGCCGCTTCGAAATCGGAGACCGACGAGACGGAATACTTCGC
>JBFFNJ010000203.1:0-3953 GCA_041563215.1 Candidatus Deferrimicrobia bacterium
ACGTACGGGGAAAACGAGGTAGAGTTCTACGTTCAAATAGGAGACTGGCTGGGAAATTAGACCCATTGAAATGGTATTTCATGATAACGGGGCAAGACGCCTTCGCAGCGTAATGAAACGTTTTGGACCGCCGGGTGAGAACGAAAAGATACTATAATCCAACAGGTTATTAAAGGAATCGAAATATAATCCCCACGTTGTAAAATCAGATCTCAACGGAATTCAAGCAGGCTTTGCTGTGTGCCAATTCAACTCCTTTGACATTCTGCAAGTTTTTGATATTGTTTGTATTAGTTTTGCGTTGTTGGCGTTATAAGCGTTCCTATATTTCCATTAAAAAAGCGTTATTTTTTTATCAAAAAGGGGGGGAACGGATATGACCAAGCGATCGTTCTGGACATTATTGTTCGTGATTGCCCTTCTTGTAGGGGCACAAACGGGAGTTGGTCTCGCAGAGAAGGAGGAGAGCTCCGAAGGCACCAAAGTGGAGGAAGCCGCCACTATGGAAACAAAGGCTGAGGAGCCCAAAGCCGAGGAAGCTTCTGCTGGGGAGGTGAAGGCCGAAGAGCCCAAAGCCGAGGAAGCTTCTGCTGGGGAGGTGAAGGCCGAAGAGCCCAAAGCCGAGGAACCTGCTGCTGAGGAGGTGAAGGCCGAAGAGCCCAAAGCCGAGGAACCTGCTGCTGAGGAGAAAGAGGAGAAGAAGCCGGCAGGTAGGGGAGAGCTCAGGGAGGCCCTGGAAGTGACCAGTGCCGATGTCGGGGCCCTGTCCGCCTCTGTAAACAGCCTCTACGAACAGCGGGATGCGAAGAAGGGTGATGAGGGAAAGCTGAAAACCCTTTTTGACGATTTTCAGGGAAAACTGAAAACCGTTCAGGCGGACGTCGAAAATCTCGGTGCCACCTACACGGAGATGAAGGCAAATATGGAAGTGGCCTTCGATGACTGGAAAACGGCTTTGATAGCCATGGAGAACGAGAAGATCCGTAAGAGTGGAGAGAAACGAAGGGAACGCAGCATGAAGACATTTGAAGGTGTAAAGCAGGATATGGAGAAGTTAGAAAAAAAACTTGCATCTCTGGTGGGCAATCTCAAGGATGTGGAAAGTTTCCTGAGCTTCGATCTCACACAGGGTGGGGTTTCCGAAATCTCGAGTTCGCTCAGGGACGCCGAGAAAATGACCGGCGGGATACAGGAAGACATCGGCAAGCTCCTGGGGAAGGTAGGCGATCTGCCCAACATATCTTCTATGCAGGGGGGAGCCGGAAGTTCTTCATCGGAGTGATTTTCGGGAAGCACGCAGGGGGTGGGAAGGGCTGATCGGTTTAAACAGACCGACCCTCTAGCCTGCGCAAAACTTTGGAGAGCAGACCGGTAACGATAACCCCCGGGTGGTGCAAAACAGTGCCCGGAGGATACACCGGAGGCCATTTCCCTCACCGACACGGGTCTTCCATCGATCCACGTCGGGATGGGAGAAGGACGACCTCACATCACTTCGATGCACCAGAGGTCTGCAGTTTTTCCATAACCTGGTCGAGGCTGAAGCTTGCCGCCTTCTGACGGGGCGGATATTCCTTGAACGTTTCCAGAAATTTTCCAACGTACGCTTGCGCGGGAACGAGGAGAAAAGCGCGATCGATCAACCAGTCATAATAGGTGTTTGAAGTCTTCTGGGAACGCTCGTAGGGGTCACGGCGAAGATTGAAGATCAACGGTACCCGCAATTGCACAAACGGCTCCGCCCAGGCCTGAAATGTCGCCTCGACACGCTGCTCGAGGAAGATAATCTTCCAGTTCCTGTATCGCAGGGCGCTCAGGTCCCCATCGTCCGTGAAGTAGAAGATTTCATCCCTGGGACCTTTCTTTTCCTGACCTGTTAAATGCGGGAGAAAGTTGTAACCATCGAGGTGGACCTTGAAGTTTTTCTCGCCTGCCTGATGACCTTTGAGAAGCTTGGTTTTGACATCTTTGTCTCCAGCAGCGGCGAGAAAAGTCGGGAGCCAGTCCATGTGGTGCATGATTTCATTTGAAACGGAGCCGGCTTTTATTTTTCCGGGCCACCTGGCCATTGCGGGAACGCGCCAGCCGCCCTCCCAATTCGTGTTCTTTTCGCCGCGGAAGGGGGTGGCTGCGGCGTCGGGCCATGTGTTGTAGTGTGGCCCGTTGTCAGTTGAATAGAACACGATCGTGTTGTCTGCAATACCGAGTTCATCCAATTTAGCAAGAAGCTGACCCACATGGCCGTCGTGTTCCACCATGCCGTCGCTGTATTCGTCCTGTCCGGATATGCCCCGGTTTTCGGCCTTCACGTGGGTGCGGAAGTGCATCCGCGTACCGTTCCACCAGACGAAAAAGGGTTTCCCGGCCTTGTGTGAACTATCGATGAAGTCCAGGGCAGCCTGTATCGTCTCATCGTCAACGGTCTCCATGCGTTTCTTGGTCAGCGGCCCCGTATCTTCTATGCGGCCGTCCGCATAAGAGTGGATCACGCCACGCGGGCCGAACCTCTTGCGAAACTCGGGATTTTTCGGGTAATCTTCGTTCTCGGGCTCCTCTTCCGCGTTGAGGTGGTAGAGATTGCCTAAAAACTCGTCGAATCCATGGTTCGATGGCAAATGCTCATCCCGGTCTCCGAGATGGTTTTTCCCAAATTGACCGGTGGCGTAGCCCAGCGGTTTGAGCAGTTCGGCGATGGTGGGATCCTCTGCACTCAGGCCGAGTTCTGCGCCGGGTAGCCCCACCTTGCTGAGGCCGGTCCGGAAGACGCTCTGGCCCGTGATGAACGACGAGCGGCCGGCGGTACAGCTCTGCTCGCCGTAATAGTCGGTAAAAATGATCCCTTCGCTGGCAATCCGGTCGATGTTGGGCGTCCTATAACCCATCATTCCCCTCGTGTAGGCACTGACATTCGATTGTCCGATGTCATCGCCCCAGATGACCAGGATATTGGGTTTGTTCTCCTGTGCAGTCACAGGACCGGCAAAAACGCCCCCTATTAAGAGCATTGTCAGCGCAAAACACAAAAAACGAAAAAGATATTTCAGTTTTTTCATGGACTTACCCCCTTTTGGTTGAATTTTAGAAAAAAAGAGAATTAACTGCTGGGATTATAAGAATACTATCACAGAGATAATTTAAAATTAAGCAAAATATTGAAAAACAAGATAGTGGATATCCTTACACCTTAAGCGGGCTGCTTGAAACTTCCCCTCAATGGGATTCCGGTTCGGGTGCCGGGTCCTGCTGGGGCTCCACGATCTCCCTGGCTGTAGCTTTCCGAAGGATGACGAATCCGATAATTCCGGACAGAATGGACCCGGTGAGAACGCCCAGGCGCACTGCCGTTCCGTAGTCGGGCCCGCCGTGCTCAAATGCCAGGGAGCCGATGAAGAGGCTCATGGTGAAGCCGACGCCGCAGAGGGCAGCCATGCCGTAGAACTGGGACCAGGTGACATCTTCGGGCAGCTTTGCCAGGCCCATCCTGACACCCAGGCGGGCAAAACCGAAAACCCCTATCTGCTTCCCGAGGAGAAGGCCCAGGGCAATGCCGAGGGGTACGGGTGCGAAAAGGGTCTTGAAGGATATGCCAGACAGGGAAACACCGGCATTCGAAAAAGCGAAAACCGGCATGATCATGTAAGCGACCCAGGGATGGAGCTTGTGCTCCAGGTGGTTGAGCGGGGAGCCTTCCCCTTCGGGTTTCCCTTTCATGGGAATGCAGAAGGCCAGGAGAACTCCCGCGAGTGTGGCATGAACCCCGGACTTCAAAACGCATATCCACAGTATGACGCCAACGACCATGTACGGTGCTATCCGCGTCACCCGGAGCCTGTTGAGCCCGACCAGAATCCCCAGGGCCACTGCTGCGAAGGCGAAGGAGGTAAGGGAGAGATCTCCTGAGTAAAAGATCGCGATGATAACGATCGCGCCGATGTCGTCGATGATCGCCACAG
>JBFFNJ010000204.1:0-3951 GCA_041563215.1 Candidatus Deferrimicrobia bacterium
AGCTTCCCCGCAACCTCTCCGATTTTGTCGTGGAGAGCTTTTTCCACATACATATGAATATCCTCGTAGGAAGCGTCGATCGCTACTTTCCCTTCTGAAAATTCCTTCAGTATCTCTCGAAGGCCCTTCTCTATCGCCCTCGCCTCCTTCGCAGCGATGATACCCTGCCGTCCGAGCATTCTTACATGAGCGATGCTTCCTTCGATGTCTTCCCGATACATCCTGACATCGGTCTGGATCGAGGCGGTAAACTCCTCGAGAAACCTGCTCGTTTTTCCCGAAAATCTTCCATCCCACAATTTTCGTGACATGAGGACCTCTTTCCTACGATTTTCTGATCTTGAGCCTGAGGGAGTTTATCTTGATAAACCCTTCCGCATCCTTCTGGTCGTAGACCTCCTCCTCCTCGAAGGTGGCATAATCCGCCCTGTAGAGGGAGTTTGGTGATCTTCTGCCGCAAACGATGACGTTTCCCTTGTACAGTTTGAGCCTCACCGACCCGGTAACATCCCCCTGAGTTTGCTCTACGAGTGCCCTCACGGCGTCCATTTCGGGGGAGAACCAGTACCCGTTGTAGATAAGCTCTGAAAATCTCGTGACGAGGGAATCCCTGAGGTGCATGACCTCCCTGTCCAGGGTTATCGACTCGAGGTGTTTGTGCCCGTGAAACAGTATGGTTCCGCCCGGCGTTTCGTACACCCCCCTCGACTTCATTCCCACGTACCTGTTCTCGACCACATCGGCTCTTCCGATTCCATGCTTCCCGCCGATCTCGTTCAGGTATGCCAGGATCTCGTGGGGCTTTCTTCTCTTCCCGTCAACACCAACGGGTACTCCCGAATCAAATTCTATTGAAACCTCCTGAGGGGAATCGGGCGCTCTCTGGGGCGATACAGTCATGATAAACATATCCTCCGGCGGCTCTTTCTCCGGGTCTTCGAGAATTCCACCCTCGAAGCTCACGTGCATAAGATTCCTGTCCGAGGAATAGGGTTTTTCCTGCGTAACCGGGATGGGGATGGAATAGCTTTCGGCATAGCGGATGAGATCTGTCCGTGACCTCAAGTTCCACTCCCTCCAGGGAGCGATGACCCGTATCTTGGGCTCGAGGGCGTAATAGGTTAGCTCGAACCTAACCTGGTCGTTTCCCTTTCCCGTAGCTCCGTGGGATACAGCATCGGCACCCTCCTTCCTCGCGATCTCTATCTGTTTTTTTGCGATGAGAGGCCTCGCAAGGGATGTGCCCAGGAGATAGTAGGACTCGTAGACGGCGTTCGCTTTCAGGGCGGGAAATACATAATCCCTCACAAACTCCTCCCGCACATCCTCCACGTACACCTTCGATGCGCCCGTTTTCAGGGCTTTCTCCTCCACTCCGTCGAGCTCCTCGCCCTGGCCGAGGTCTGCCACGAAAGCGATGACCTCGCATTGATAGTTTTCCAGAAGCCATCGTAAGATAACCGATGTGTCAAGACCTCCAGAATATGCAAGCACAACCTTCCTGACCTGATCCATGGACACCTCCCGATACCTTTGTGAACAGGCGAGAAAACAGCCCTCATTATTCGATTATGCGCTCCCCGACCACCTTCCCTTTGAAGCCGGAACAACCGGGTTGCACCGGCTACGCCATTACCCTCTCGAGCAGTGCTTTCTGAATATGGAGGCGGTTTTCCGCCTGGTCAAAAACCACGGATTTCTCCCCCTCCATCACCTCGTCGGTTATTTCCTTTCCTCTGTAAGCGGGGAGGCAGTGCATCACAATTGCCTCCGGATCGGCTGCCTGAACGACCGCGCTGTTTAGCTGGAAGCCCGAAAAATCAGCCTCTCTCCTGGCGACTTCATCTTCCTGTCCCATGCTGATCCACACGTCCGTGTAAAGGATATGGGCACCCTCAACTCCTTTCATCGGATCCCGCTCAATAGAAACCGATTCGTTTTGCCTTGTCAGATCGAGAACAGAGTGATGGGGCTCATACCCTTCCGGACAGGCAACGACCAGTCTGAATCCAAGTATTGATGCCGCTTCCACCCACGAGTTGGCCACATTGTTGCCGTCGCCGACATAGCAGACCTTCATGTGGAATAGGTCTTTTCCATGCTCGAGCGCCGTCATGAGGTCGCCGAGTATCTGACAGGGATGATGCAAATCTGACAGCCCGTTGATGACGGGAACGGATGAATGGTACGCCAGTTTCTCCACCTCTTCCTGTGTAAATGTCCTTATCATGATGGCGTCCACATATCTCGACAGCACCCTGGCAGTGTCCTTTATCAATTCGCCCCTTCCAATCTGTGTGTCCTGGGGGCTGAGAAACAGGGCGGTTCCGCCAAGCTGGCTCATCCCCACCTCAAAGGACACCCTTGTCCTCGTTGACGATTTCTGGAATATCATGGCCAGGGTCTTTCCCAGGAGAGGACGGTAATGCTTCCCCCCTTTCTGCATTTTCTTCAGTTCCACCGCTCTCTTGACGAGGGAGACGATATCATCCCGGTTCAAATCGGAGATTTTCAGAATGTCCTTTTTCACCCTTTTTCTCCCGACAAAACCATCTCCAATATCGAGACGGCTGCATCGATATGGCTTTCATCAACGATCAGGGGAGGGAGCAGCCGCAGCACCCTCTCCTCTGTGCAGTTGATGATGAGGCCCCTATCCAGGCATCGTGTGACGTACTCCTTTCCCGCCACGGAGAGAACCAGCGCCTGCATCAGCCCCAATCCCCTTACTTCGCTTACGACGGGAATCCGGGCGGAAAGATCAAGAAGACTCTTTCGCAGATACTCTCCCATAGCCGAGACCCTTTTTAGAAACGAGGGCTCGGTCACCCTCTTTACCACCTCGACGGCGGCGGCACAGGAAACGGGGTTCCCCCCGAAGGTGGAGCCGTGTGTCCCCGGTGCCAAAGAGGCGGCAACATCATCCCTGGCAATCATTGCCCCCAGGGGAAGGCCATTTGCAATGCCCTTTGCCAGGGTTATGACGTGGGGCACGACCCCGTAATGCTCGAAAGAATAGAACCTGCCCGTTCTTCCTATCCCCGTTTGAATCTCATCGCAGATTACGAGCACGTCTTTTTCGCCTGCCTTTTCACAGACAAAATGCAGATAGTCGGCATCAAAGGGCCTGACTCCCCCTTCACCCTGAATCGGCTCAAAGATAATCGCACAAACCCCCTCTTCCAAAGCCCTTTCAAATGCCTGCCTGTCACCCACGTCGACATGGAGGAAACCGGGGAGCATGGGCTCAAACCCGGCATGATATTTTTTCTGGGCCGTGGCGGACAGAGCGCCGTAGGTTCTTCCGTGAAACGATCCATCGAAGGATATGATTTTGAACTCCTCCCTCCCCCTGTCCTTGAAGTGCTTCCGCGTGAGCTTTATCGCCGCTTCCACGGCCTCCGTCCCGCTGTTGCAGAAAAACACTTTCCCTTTCCACGGCAACGTGCCCGACAAAACCCTGAGAAGCTCTGTCTGTGAGGGTGTGTAGAAGAGGTTGGAAACATGGAACAGCTTCTGCGCCTGCTCTCCTGCGGCCCGGATCAATGCCGGGTCCGCATGCCCGAGAATGGTCACCGATATGCCCGAAAGAAAGTCGAGATACCGCTTTCCCTCTTCGTCGAACAAATAGACCCCCTCCCCCTTAACGAACACCTTCTTGAAGCGATTGTAGTTCGGGGTATGGAAGGTATCGGTTATTTCGATGTCTTGGCCCATAGATGACTCTCTATCCAGCTCAAACCCCGGGGACCACCTCTGTTCCAATACCCTTGGATGTGAATATTTCCAGGAGCACGCTGTGTTTTATCCTTCCGTCGATAATGTGGACCTTACCCACTCCGCCGTTCAGGGCGTCGATTGCACATTCAACCTTGGGAATCATCCCGCCGGAGACACTGCCATCCCTGATGAGCCTCTCAGCATTCGCCGCATCAAGGGAAGAAATCAGCC
>JBFFNJ010000205.1:0-3929 GCA_041563215.1 Candidatus Deferrimicrobia bacterium
ACCCTTACGGCCAAGATCCGGGCCGGCAGGAAAACGCCCGGAAAGCGGAAAGGGTACCAGGAGAACTTCATCCGGGGGATGGAGGACAACGCGCGGGAGCGGGCCGTATCCCTGGCGAAAAAGATCCCCTTACGCGACGGGAATCGGGTCCTGGACTTGGGCGGCGGACCGGGAACATACGCTGTCGAATGGGCAAGAAGATACCCGGGGGCTTCCGTAACGGTTTTCGATATGCCGGAAACGTTACGGATTTCGCGGAAAATCCTCAGGGAAAATGGAACTTCGAACCTGGTATCCCTCCGCGGGGGCGATTTTCTGAAGGACCCGCTTGGGGGGCCGTACGATTTCATCTGGATCTCCCAGATTCTCCACGCCTATCCGGAAAATCAGTGCATCAGGGTCCTTCGGAAGGCCAGGAAGGCGTTAGCAAAGGGAGGCCGGGTCGCCGTTCAGGAATTCCTGCTGAAGGAAAATGGGACCTCCCCTCCGGGTCCGGCGTTCTTCTCCGTTCATATGGTTGCCATGACGGATGGAGGGCAGGCCTACAAGACGGGCGAGATCGCTTCGATGCTCAAAAAAGCCGGGTTCCGGAGCGTGACCAGGAGCAAGCCGGACACTTTGGGCGTGGGGGTCGTTACGGCTTCCGCCTGATTTGCAGAGATTCTTCCTGCCCTCTGTATTGGTTTGCTATCGATAAGCAAACACACTAATAAAGTCAGGTTTCCCTTAAACTTTCCGCAAAAATACACCGATAAGGAAAACGAGGCGGGTGGATTACGCCACAGCCGCCTGTCCCGTCCTGCCGGGCATCGAAGCGTTGCCTGCGAGGGGAGCAGTATCGAATGAAAACCGGTTTGCACATTCTGGTTGTTGACGGTGATAAAGCCCTCAGGGATGTGCTGTCCCAGGTTCTTGAAAAAGAAGGCCACGAAGTTACGTTGGCGTCGAGTGGAGAGGAAGGGCTTGCGTTCTTCAAGAAAGACCTCTTTTCCCTGGTGATTACGGACATTAATCTGGACGGAATGGATGGGATCCAACTTTTACAGGAGATCAGGAAGATCGATCCCGATTCCCTCGTGGTGATCATCACCAGCTACGCCTCCATGGAAACATCCGTGAAGGCCCTGCGATACGGCGCGTATGACTATCTCTTCAAGCCATTCGAAGACCAGAATCTGGTGACGTCCGTGGTGGACCGCGCGGTTGAGAGGATTCGGTTGTTGCGCGATAACCAGACCTTGATCGAATCCCTCCGGCGAAACAAGGAAGAACTGGAACAGCTCAACCTGAAGCTTCGGGAAATGGCGGTTCGGGATGGGCTCACCGGTTTGCACGACCACCGGTACTTCCAGGATGCTCTGGCAACGGAGTTGGCACGCGGAAAACGCCACGGACGAGTCTTTTCCCTGTTGTTCCTGGACGTGGATTTTTTCAAGCGGTACAACGACGCGAATGGGCACTTGGCGGGGGATATGGTTCTCAAGATGCTCGCGTCCATCTTTCGGGCGGATCAAAGAGCAACCTCTACGGTGGCCCGATACGGAGGCGAAGAGTTTGTCCTCCTGCTTCCCGAGACGGGCAAGGAGGGCGCTATGCTGGTGGCCGAGAACATCCGAAAGAAGGTTTGTAATCATACGTTCCCGGGAGAAGAGAAGCAGCCGGAGGGAAAGCTCACGGTCAGTATCGGTGTGGCCACGTTTCCCGAGGACGGGACCGACCGCGATGCCCTGATAGAGTGCGCCGACCAGGCGCAGTACAAGGCGAAACAGAAAGGCCGAAACTTGGTTTCCGACAACAGGTAAAAAGAAAAAAACCTTTTGCCGTCCGCCGACATCCTCCGGCTCATGAGGACTCCTTCCCGTGGGAAGACCAATGGAACCCACCTTACGGGAATCGTCCGGGCGCGCGCCTGACCTGATGCGAGAAACGGGAGGCCGATCGGCCTCCCGAGGCGGTTCGATGGTGGGCGCTACAGGATTTGAACCTGTGACTTCCACCGTGTGAAGGTTACGCCAAGCCATAGTCCGTAACCCGCCTACCCGCCCTTGCCTCTTTTACTTTTTTATAAATGTATGATATTGAAATAAAAAGAACTTTAGAGGGAGACGGGTGACTTGTTTATTCCTTTTGAAGTAGGACCAATAATGCTTCTTTTGCTTATGGTGATTGGTATAGCCTTAGTTATATATGAACTCTTTTTCCACAACAAATACTGCATTGTATGCAGAAAAAGAGCAGCGGCTGGTTGGGACTTGACTTGTAAATATTGCGGTGGGGAATTGAAAGAAGCAGATTAAACAGGAGCGCTGGAAAGGGGTGACGGTTGACAGAGACAGATACTATATCGGGTCCCATCAGGCACAGAAAAAGGGCGTCCGCCACCTTGTCGGAAGCTATCCTATCCTTTTTTATCCTTCAATTCATGTTTTATCCTTCAATTCATGCTACAGAGCAAAATGAAAGGGGCGGCTTCAGGGTCCGCCCCCGGTAGAACACTTGGCGAGAAACTGTTGTCACTTCTTTTTCTTTTTTGTACCCTTCATGGAAAAGTTCCACGTTCTGGAGCGGTTGGCGTTCACGCGAGGGCTGCCCAAGGTGATCGTGTCGGACAACGGAAGCGAGTTCACGGGGCGGATCCTGGATGCCTAGGCGAACCGGCAAGGGGTTCGTCTTCAATTCGTTGACCCCGGACGGCCGATGCAGAACGCCTTCGTGGAGAGCTTCAACGGTAAATTCCGGGACGAATGTCTGGACCAGCACTGGTTCACAAACCTGTCGGATGCCAAAGAAAAGATCGAGTCGTGGCGGCAGAGCTACAACACGATCCGTCCCCACAGCTCTCTGGATGATGTGACCCCGGCCGAGTTCGCCGGTCGGTTCGAGGAGCAGAAATCAGGCGAAAATCCCCTCGTCCAATTGGTCTAAAAACGGGGGGCAGGTCAAACCGGCTTCGGAATAATAATGTTCCACATCGGATTTTTCCCATATTTTTCCGAAATTACAGCAGGAGCTGTTAATTTTATATTCATTTCCTAAATGTCTGCATGTTCATTTTTCCTCCACACCACTTCCCTCATGCAAGTCTTCCCCCAAACGTTTATTACAGAAATCCCATCCGATGCCGATTAATCTCCCTGACTCAAATAGTATTGGAGTAAGCTCGTCCTCCGTAATTTTTCCATCTCTCTGAAACATGTCGGTATAATAGAAATAGATCAAATAATCTACACCTCCTTTTTCTATGGATTTCTGGCTGTACGGATTTGAAAGAAGGTTTTTTTGCTTAACATAGATATAATAGGTTTGTACGTTTTTATCAGTTCCCATTATTTCATTAACCTGATCGACTGACATGTCGTTCTTGAGGCGTACAAAGTTATTCTTGTTGTTTTCCCGAAAATCTTTAATTTGTGGTGTAGGTAGATTATACTTTTTCCCGTGCCCTGCCGGGAAAGAAAAACAGATAATCGGAGATAAAATCAGCACAAGGGCGACAATCAACCCCTTAACACACCTACCCATATTCAACCTCCCGCTTCAACCCTTATTTTGAATTGATATACCTGTGAAAATGCCTTGAACATCCCGCATATCGAATCTTTCTCATTTCCTGCTATTTCGTTGTTAGATGGGCCTTTCATGGCATAGATTCTGACCTGCTCCCGGGATTTTAATCCAACTTGAAACCAGAAACGCCTCTCCTAGGACCGCTATCAGGGTTCGAAGGGAAGGAATGTGGACGAAGACGACCGACGGGTTCTACTAATAATTCTGATGGCAGTCGAGGCAAAGACCATCCCAACCGATCCCCGTATCGTCGACCTTGACGATCCGCACCATCTTGTGGGATTTCCCTTCAGGCTTGCTGTGCAGATGGCAAGTGGAACATGTGATGTATCCGCCGAAGAGAGGAAGCGTCTTCGGGCGCT
>JBFFNJ010000206.1:0-3929 GCA_041563215.1 Candidatus Deferrimicrobia bacterium
GCGCCCTTCAGCTGGGAGATCGCTTTTTCAACCTCCTTATCCCGCAGATCGTCGAATTTTTTCCTCAGCTCCACGATTATGGGGGCCGCCCGGTAGCTCTCGAACCATTTCCCGAAACTTTCCACCTCGCCGACGATTATCTTGTCCGCCTTTTCCGCCTCCTTTTTCCTCTCGCCCAGGTTTTCCTCCACCACGGACCGAAGGTCAAATATGTTGTACAGAAATACGTTCTCCACCTCGTGGCAGGAGGGATCGATATCCGATGGATGGGCTATGTCGATGAGAACCCAGAATCTGTTCGTTCTCTCCTTTATTACCCTGACAGCGTCTTCCTTCGAAATTATGAATCCCGGCGCACCCGTGGCGCTTATCACCACATCTGCCAGCTTGAGGCGGGACTTGAACTCCTCGAACCTGATGGCACTCCCCTGCATTTCATCGGCAAGCTTGACGGCTCTGTCAAAGGTCCTGTTTGTTACCGTGATGTCCCTGATCCCTGCGGAAACAAGATGCCTCGCGGCAAGGCCCCCCATCTCTCCTGCCCCGATCACCATGGCCGATTTTTCATCGAGCTGAGAAATTATCTTTTTTACCAGATCCACTGCAGCGGAACTCACCGAAACGGCACCCGCTCCGATCGCGGTATCGGTTCTGACCCTCTTGACGACCGATATGGCCTTCGGAAAGAGCCTGTTCAAAAAAGGACCCGAGGCATTGAACTTCAGCGAGTATTCGTAGGCATCTTTCACCTGTCCCGATATCTGAGGCTCGCCCAAAACCAGGGAGTCTATTCCCGACGCCACACGAAAGAGGTGCCTGACGGCATCGGACCCGCGGTAGGCGTAGAGGTAGCCATCGATCTCATCGACCGTTGACGAGTTGTAACGGGCCAGGTACTCCTTCGTGCTCCTGAAGCTTTCGTAGGCATCGTCCGATACCGTGTAAATCTCGGTCCTGTTGCAGGTAGAGATGATCGCACACTCATTCACCGAAGGATATTCCATCATCCCCGCAAGGGCCATACCCATGCCGTTTTCGGGAATCGCAAACTTTTCCAGAACTTCCTGGGAGGCTGTTTTCCAGTTCAATCCGACTAATACCAGTTTCATTTCCCGTTAGCTCTACTTCGCCAAACTTGAGTAGGAATGGAGGCCGGGCAGGAGGAGATTGACACCAAGAAACGTGAAAAGTATGGCCCCGAATCCTATGATTGCAAGTATAGCGGCTTTTCTTCCCCGCCAGCCGACGGTCAACCTGCCGTGGAGAAGGGCTGCGTATAGAAGCCATGTAATGAGAGACCAGGTTTCCTTCGGGTCCCAGGACCAGTAGGAGCCCCACGCATATTCTGCCCAGATCGACCCGGTAATGATGCCGATAGTGAGAAAGGGAAATCCGAAAGTCAGGCACTTGTGGTTTATCTCATCAAGCGTATCAAGGGGGGGCAGCCGTTTCATGAGAGGACCCAGCTTTTTCTTTTTCAGCTGTTTTTCCTGAATCAGGTATATGATCCCCACCGCAAAGGCCACGGCAAAAATGGCATCTCCCAGAAAGAGCAGCGTCACGTGCACGGGAAGCCAGTAACTTTGAAGTGCGGGAGGGATCATCTGGATATCTGCTGAGATAAAGGCGGAAAAGAGGATAAAAATGAAGGCGATGGGCGCTGCAAAGGCCCCGATCACCTTCAGCTTGTACTTCCCCTCGACTATGAGGAAAATAAACATGATGGAGAGGGAGAAGAAAGAGAGGGACTCGAAAAGATTCGTTATCGGCGTGAACCCTGCCTCGAAGTACCTGAATACAAAGCCGATAAAGTGAATCCCGCAACCGGCGATGAGCGTGTACTTCCCCCAGCTGGCGGCTTTGTCCTTCAAAAAGGCTATGTAGTAGAGATAGAGAAGGCTTCCAACCAGATAGAACAGGGTGGCTATACGAAGGAAATATACGTTCACGGAATCCCTAACCCGTTTTTTTTTAACAACCTTTTAAATAATAAAACAGCATCGATACACATGCAACCAAGAAAGCACAACATCAGCACCCCCGGGTCCCGGGTAATGAAACGGAAAGATCACAGGGGCAGAAGAGCGGAAAGAAAACAGGCCGGGAGGACGAGATGTTGAGATTTGGCTGACCTCTCAGTTTCTTAGCTTCCGAACTGCTGTCTTATTGCCTTGACACGCCGCCACACCTCATTTAGTTTAATCTGGAGGCTTCACCGATGAAACGTTTAACATTCTCGGTCCTGTGTATGATCCTCGTACCCCTTTTCGGCTGCACACCGTCTCTGCCGATACACGACGGCATCCTGTCCATCGCGCTCAACGGATCCCCAACGAACATCGACCCCCGGTACGCAACCGACGCATACAGCAATCAGATCATCGAGCTCTGCTACAACGGACTCATGAAAAAGGACGCAAGTGGCAGCCCCATCCCCGACCTGGCCGAAAGTGTAAAAACGGTATCGAAGGTGCGGTACGAAATAACCCTCAAAGAGGGGGTAACCTTCCACGACGGCAGCGAGTTAACCGCCGAGGATGTAATCTATACCTATGACTTTCTGAGGGACGAAAAAAGGGGTTCCCCCCACCGTGAGACATTCAAAATAATCGACAGAATGGAGAAAAGGGGCAAAAAGGCGCTGACCATTATTCTGCGCAAACCATTCGCGCCCTTCCTCACCGCACTCACCGTCCCCATCGTAAAATCGGGCACCAAAGAGGAGGCATTGAAAAACTCCGAGAACGGCACCGGGCCGTTTAAGATGGTCAGCCTGTCACCCGACGAATCGGGAGAGTTCATCAGCAACGAATCCTACTTCGAGGGGATCCCGAAGATTCAGAAGGTGCTGATCAAGATCATCCCCGACGATAACGTCCGGTTCCTGGAGCTGAAAAAGGGCGCGGTGAATTTCGTCATCAACGGTATAGATCCCGACCTTCTCGAAGAGGTCAGGAAAGACGACAAGCTCGTGGTCGAGGAAAAAACGGGGAGCAATTTCTCCTACCTCGGCTTCAACCTCAAGGACCCGATCTTGAGAAAGAGAAAAGTCCGGGAAGCGATAGCACGGGGAATCAACCGGAAAGAGATTATCGATAAAATTCTACTGCGCCACGCAGAGGAAGGAGACACCCTGATCTCCCCACTTTACTGGGCACACGAGAAAAACGTGCAAGACTATGCCTACGATCCCGAGCTTGCAAAGAGGCTCCTGGATGAAGCGGGGTATCCCGCGGCAAAAGGGGACAGCACACCGAGATTCTCCCTCAGCTACAAGACCTCGCAGAACGAGCTTCGCAGGAGAATTGCACAGGTAATACAGGAGCAGCTCAGGGAAATAGGGATACAGGTCACGATACAGTCCTTCGAGTGGGGGACGTTTTTCAGCGACATAAAATCAGGAAATTTCCAGATCTATTCTCTTACATGGGTCGGGATTACCGACCCGGACATATACTACTATGCATTTCATTCGAGCAGCACCCCTCCCAGGGGAGCAAACAGAAACAGGTACAAAAACCCCCTTCTGGACAGGCTTCTCGAGGAGGGGAGGGTCGAGCTCGACCAGGAGAAGCGCAGGAAGATATACGGGGACGTCCAGAAGATAGTGTCTGGGGATATCCCTATCGTTGGATTGTGGTTCAACAAGAACATACTCGTCCGGGACAGAAGGATCAGGGGGTTCACCCTCCTGCCCGACGAATCGTTCAGGCCGATCAAAGAGGTCTGGATAGAAGGTTAATGGGCAGATATGTACTGAAAAGGCTTTTTTCCCTCATTCCCGTCCTCTTCGGGGTGGTCACCGCAGTGTTTCTCCTCGCCCACCTGATACCGGGAGATCCCGTTGACATAATGCTCGGAGAGACCGCCCAGCCAGCACAGAAGGAGGAGCTCAGAAAATACCTCAAACTCGACCTGCCCCTACACGA
>JBFFNJ010000207.1:0-3922 GCA_041563215.1 Candidatus Deferrimicrobia bacterium
AAAAATTATTTAATAGCTATGCAAAAAAGAAACCTCCTGTCCCGCTTTTCTTCACTGATCCCACTAGATATTACATCAAAACAACAAGACCGTGGTACTAACTATTCCCAAGACGCCGACGCCTCCTTCGCCTGTTTCAGATATCCCTCCGCCCCGCATTTCTCGAACGCTTCAATCGCCTCCAAAAAATTTTTTCGGGCATCTTCGGTCCTCCCTCTGGCCTTGTAATTCAGTGCCAATCCGAGGGAAGCCTGTCCCAAAATGCCTATTGCACCGATCTGCCTCGCAACGACAACGGATTTCTTGAAGTATTTTTCGGCCTTTCTCCCGGCTGCCAGGATATTTCGCATGATGAACCGAAAGTTCCTTACCAGAAACGATATATCCGTCGGTCCTTTCCTTCGGACCATTTTCAAGTAGACGTTCCCGGCCCAGCAGAGATAAAGAGCAAGGTGGTATCTGTTTTCAACTTCTTCGAACCATTTTATTAATTCTTCGCGGGTTCTCACCCCCCGGCTCATGTCCCCTTTAACAAATTGAACCATACTCAACGCTGCTCGAGAAAAGGCTCCCGTTGTACCGGCACCATGTTCCTCGCAATATTTGTACACCTCTACCCAGTATTTTTCCGCCTCTTCGACATTCCCCAATGAAAAACATGAGGCCCCCAGAACGGTTTTCGCAGCACAGGAAAGCAAAGGATCGGGGGAGACCAGTATTCCTTTCCTGATCGGTTCTGGGACCGATCGCATATTGCCCCCCCAAAAATGTCCAAGACCGATGAAAATGTGCCCCAAGGCCAAGGCCCGGTTGTCGGATTGGCTTTCGCCATATTCGAGCATCAAATTCCCGAGTTCATCCATTTTCCTGCAGTCTCCCTTGAACATGTACGCCCATGCCATTGCTCGCAACGAGGACAGGAAAAGGAATGGGTCGAATTGGATGCGCTTCGAAATCCCATGTGCCCTTTTCCCATAGTTCACGGCATCATCCAGAAGACCGAGATCACAGCATGTCATGGCCATCCAGCCGCAGGCGTACCCGATGACTCTCCCGTCTCCTATTTCCTCACCGATCTCCAGGGACTTCGAGAGATATCGATGCGCTTCCCTCGCCCTCTCCAGATTCTGAAGCGCAAGCCCCATCCAAGAGTAGAACATCCCGAGCCCGGCCTTGTCTCCCAGAGACACGGCATGCTCTTCATTCGCCCGGAGCAGGTCCACAAGGTTCTTGTAGGAGGCACGCCAATGGAATACCGGCGCCCATGCGTTCAGGAGGTCGATGAGCACCTTCTGATCTTCCACCGTCGCTTCGGATTTTTCGCTCAAGAGGTCATAGGCCTGCTGGAAACTCTTGTGGGACTCTTCGAGTGCGTACCTTGCCAGGCTCTTTTCCCCCGACTTCATAAGGTATTCGACCCCCTTTTTGACCGATCGCCCCTGGGTATAGTGATACGCGAGGGTTTCGTAGAACTCGGGGAGCCGCTCGGCAAACAGGTGTTCGATGACCTGTGCGATCTGCCGGTGAACCGCTTCTCTTTCTTTTTTCAGCAATCCGTTGTAGACCACCTCCTGGGTCAAAGCATGCTTGAAAATGTACTCGAGCTCCGGTTGGAGAGACCTCACACGGATCAGGTGAAGCTGCTCAAGCGCGGCGAGGGCCTGATCGATGTGACCTTTGAGCTCGGTCACCCTCTTCAGGATCTCGTATAGAAACGCCCTCCCGATGACCGAGGCCTCCTGGAGAATCCTCTTCGCCTCCTTCTCAAGACGATCGAGCCTGGCCAGGATCACCCCCTGGACCGTGGGGGAGATGCCGGACTCCAGGAGCGGCCGGAAAAGCTTCCAGCTTCCGTCATCCCGAACCAGCGTTTCCGACTCGATCAGGACATTGACCACCTCCTCCAGGTAGAAAGGATTTCCTTCCGCTTTCTCCCGGACGAAACGGCGAAGCTCCAGCGGCAGATCCGCAGTCTTCAGCAGGGATCCGGTCATCTCAAGAGCTTCCGAAGGCGATAGGTCCTGCAGGTGGATTTCCCGGAAGGAATCACCCATGGAGCCGAGAATGTGCCCGGGCAGAAGCGTGAAGGGGGATCGGTACAGGAAGAGAAAGAGCGCAGGGTGCCTGCCCTCCGCCAGAATGGCCCGGAATAGCTCTATCGAGGAAGGGTCGGCCCAATGGATGTCATCGAAGCAGATCACCGTGGGCGCCCTATTGACCAGGGCGGACAGAAGCTCCTTGACTGCCTTCTGCAGGAGGTGCTTCCAGGAATCGGGACTCTTTCCGTCCAGTTCCCGGTGGGGAAGTGCAAACAGACTCCCGATATACGGGACGTGATCCTCCCGCTTTCCGGTGAGTTGCTCGATCCCTTTTTCCACCTTCTCCCGGATCTTTGGGGGAGGATCGGCTTCCTCGATCCGGAGAGCCCGCCTCAGCATGTCGGTTACCGGGAAATAGGGAATGCTCTGGGAATACGGATAGGCGTGGCCCTCTCTCCACTGGATTTTGTCCAGATCGAGCGTAGACCGGAACTCCTCGACAAGCCGACTCTTCCCCGTGCCCGCCCCTCCGCAGATGCCGATGATCGAACCCTTCCCCTCCCGCAGTTTTTCGACCGCCTCGGAGAGCTGCGCCATTTCGGCCTCCCGGCCGATCAGCTCAGATCGCAATCCGGTCAGACGATGGATCTTGCTCGGCTGATCCTTCCGGGAGAGAACCCGGTAGATCCGTACCGGTTCCACCTTCCCTTTAACGGTCGCGGGTTCCAACGCCTCGAAATGGAACTGCCCCTCCGCCCGGCGGAAGGTGTATGGCCCGACCAGGATCTCTCCCGCTTTCCCCATGCCGTTCAGGCGGGATGCCAGGTTGATGGTATCCCCCGTGACTCCGTAGGCCCCTCTCTTCGCATCCACGCCGCCGGTGACCACCAGGCCGGTAGCTATGCCGGTGTGCATCGACAGTGCCCTGCAGCCTCTAGCCTCCAACCGCGGGCTCAACCTTTCGATCCGTTCGTGAATTTCCTGCGCCGCCAGAATCGACCGGACCGGATCATCCTCGTGGGCTCCGGAAACTCCGAAAAGAGCCATCGCCGCATCACCGATAAATTTCTCGACAAACCCACCATACTTGGTCACGACCTGGGAGATCTCCCCGAAGATCTGGCTCATAACCTCCTTGACGTCTTCCGGATCGAGCTGCTCGCACATGGACGTGTAACCGGTCAGGTCCGAGAACATGACGGTCACATGCCGGCGCTCTCCGTCCGTTTCGGAGAGGATCCCGGGGACGACTGCATCATCAAGCGACTGGCCGCATGCGCCGCAGAAACGAAAACCGATGGGATTCTCGGACTGGCACTTCGGGCACTTCATCGGGATTTCTCCCGCGAAGGACTGGAACAAGGGGACTCCGGAGGGATACAGCGGTCGAGAGCACGCATAGCGCCTCCCCGGCTGCCGTGTTGGTGATGGGATCGCCTCGAAGAACTACGGATCGGAGGAGTAAGACAAATCTAAATTGCCGGCGGGCACCTGTCAATCGCAGGAGCCCTTCCGAGCCACAAATCAGCCACTTTCGCCATTTTCAAGAAAAAAGGGATCTCGGTGATGAGCCGAAATCCCTTTAAGTATTATAATGGTACCGAAGGGCGGACTCGAACCCCCACGGGTCTCCCCGCCACCCCCTCGATCCCAGGGCACCCGACAAAGCCATTTGCCTCGATCCTCCCTTCACGAACACCGCGCCACCCTGTCGTTTGGCGGAAGTTCCACGCGTCTGCCGAGGGTGCGAAATCGACGGGCACTGTGAATTAACGCTTGACTCTGTAGTATGGTACAGGGTGTGAAATGAGGCAGAATCGGAAAAGGAGGCGCCCCCGTGAAGCCACTCACCATCGGCGCGGTCTCAAGACAGGCAGGAGTAG
>JBFFNJ010000208.1:0-3910 GCA_041563215.1 Candidatus Deferrimicrobia bacterium
CGGTGGGGGGAGTGACCATCGGCATCGTCCCCGGGAGCGACGGGGGCAGTGCCAACCGGCACACCGATTACGTGATCGCAACAAACATGGGGCACGCCAGAAACATCATCATAGCCCACTCATCGGACGCCTTTATCGCCATCGGCGGTAAGTACGGGACACTTTCGGAAATCGCCATAGCCCTCAAGCTGGGGAAACGGGTCGTGTCCCTCGGGTCGTGGGATATCCGGGGGGTGATAAAGGCAGCCACTCCCGAGGAGGCAGTATCGCTCGCCCTCGGAGGGTGACGTTAGCGGGGATGTTGGAGTTTTTCGGCAATCGAGTAAAACCTCTGGAAGGTGCGATTGTCCACCCCGCTCTCCCAGTGGCCCGTCACGCGCGCACCCAGGTGAAAGCTGAGGATAACGGCGAGGAGCAGGAGGGGAACCGCCAGCTCCTTTAACCGTTTCCTTCCGAAATACCCCACCGTCAGGCAGTCGTCGACGGGACAGGATGATACGCAATTGAGACATGCCGTGCACTCAACGGTCCTGACGGATTTTTTCCTGTGCACCCGTATCTGGTACGGGCACTCCTTTGTGCAGGACTCGCAATCGATGCACAGCCGGGCATCTCTTCTGACTGCAAGGGGGGAGAAAAGGGAGATCACCCCGAGGAAAGCGCCGTAGGGGCAAAGATACCTGCACCAGAAGTTCTTCACGAAAACGGAGAGCGCAAAGATCACGGCGAGGGTGATGGCCGTCGTTTTGGACATGTCGACGAAAAACAGGAGCATCTTGGCGTCGGCCGCCACGTTGTACGGGGAGGAGATGAAGCTCTCTATGTCTCTCACCGACATTTTGAAAAATATCACATAGACGAAAAATGCGCACAGCAGGTACTTTACCGACATGAGCAGGTGGTCCAGGATGGGGGGAACGGTGACCCTTTTTTTGAGAAAGCGCCTGCTTCCCCGCTCCACCATCCGGGAGATGCAGCCAACCGGGCAGACCCACCCGCAAAAACTCTTCCTCGTTGCGATGGCGGAAACGATGACCGCCATGATGATGGTGAGCCCCGCCGGGTGGACATGGTCGTATATCCCCGTGGCCAGAAAGTACCGGAGGCCGAGGAGGGAGCTTATCGGCAAAAACCCCTCGACAGCCGGTGGGCGGTAGACGGCGAGATTTCCCGCCATGATGCCGGCGTAAAAATAGAAGAATTCGATGGCCACGAGCACGTAAAAGAGGGTGTAGACGCTCTGGACGACCCACCTCAGTGACGGGATCATCTTCCGGGTGCCCGCTTCTTTCGCAGACACCGCCGGCTCCCTCCCCTTTTTCCCCTTTTTCGTCAAAACGGCATCTTCCACGACCCGCCTTCCCCCTTTTGCTCTGTCACCTTTCTCTTTTGCTCTGACACCTAGTTAACATGCTGATAAATATATGTTTTTTGGCAGAAATCGTTGTTTGTCAGCCCACAGGCACGGGTGCATTCGATTCGCAACGGGAAAATTCGCACGCTTTGCAACGCAATTACCTTACCTTTTACCATTTCTCACGGGGAAAGAAATTGACCGGGGTCAAGGTCGGCCGATTTTGCTCTGACACCCGGTTAAGATGCTGAATGTAATGTGGAATTAAGCCCAGAGTGCTGTCATGAGGGATGTTTTATCCCTTGGTAGGTGCCCCGCCTATTCAGTTCCCCGCTCACGTCCTGGATAAAACCGGCACTGCCCTTTTCCCATTTGGGCGCGAGGAGATATTTCCCCGGCGTCGTCCCTATCAACCTGGCGACCGTTGCATCCGGTGACAGATTCTCGAGAAAATCACACACGGCGGCAAGATATTCATCGTAGGTGGGGGGGGTAAAGCTCCCTTCCCTCCACATCTCTTCGAGCTCCGTATCCCTGACCACATGAATGTGGTTCAGTTTTACAAGGGACACCCCGGCGTCAGACACCCGTTTCGCCCCCTCGATGAAGCTTTCCCGCGAGTCCCCGGGAAGCCCATATATCAGATGGGCACCGAATTCGATCCCCGCGTCCTTAAGCAGCGCAGCCGCCCGGATAAAATCATCGAACCCGTGACCCCTGTTCACCCGGGAGAGAACCCGGTCATCAACCGTCTGAAGGCCGAGCTCAACGGAAAGATAGGTCTCCCGGCCCAGTCTACCCAGAAGCGTTACAACATCCCCGTCGATACAGTCGGGCCTCGTACCGATCACGATTCCCGCTATTCTCTCGGAAACGAGGGCCTCGCGGTAAACCCTCTCGAGATACGCAACGTCCCCGTAGGTATTCGAATATTTCTGAAAGTAGACGAGAAACCGGGCATCCCGGTATTTCTTCTTCCCCTCTTTTTCCCTCAGCGCCGCATTTACCTGGAAGGAAACAGAATTGCCTTCCCCGATGATCCCCACGGTAAAGGCCTCGTTGTTGCAGTATATACACCCCCCTTCCCCTTTCGCGCCATCCCTGTTGGGACAGGTGAAGCCACCATCCACCATGATCTTGAAGACCCGCCGGCCGAACCGCCCCCGGAGGTACCACCCGTAGTGGTTGTAACGGTATCCCCCTGAAAATTGACCATCCATGCTATCCCCCAAAGCAGATCTAAAAGATATTTTAACAGAGGGTGAAATACCTGATACAATAACCCGAAAAAATCGTGAAGGGTGCATGATGGAGAGGGTACAGTTCATCATGGAAAACGACCGCGTGATCGAGCTGTTCGGCATGGAGCTCGAAGAGGCGCGTGAAGGGTACGTGAGGATCTCGGTGGTGGTTAAAGACGAATATCTCAATGCCCACAACATAGCCCACGGTGCGTTGATCTTTGCCCTCGCGGACGTGGCCTTCGCGATCGCCGTGAACTCGGTAACAGACGCCGTGGGAGTCCAGTGGAGCTTCAACACCTTCAGGGCGGCAATGCCGGGGGAGAGGATAACCGCAGAGTGCGACCTCACCCACCGGGGAAAGAGCCTGATGGTCGTCGATTACCGGGTAACGAACGAATCGGGAAAACTCATCGCGAAAGGGCAGGCCACGGCTCTCCCCGTTTCTCGGGACCGGTTCAAAAGCTGACCTATCCGAATTTTATCAGCACGACCCCGAGGCTGATCAGGAGCGCTCCTGTAAGCCGCATTCCGCCGAAAGACTCCCGAAACAGGGCAATGCCGATCAAAACGCCGAAGACCGCGCTCATCTGCCGCGCAGAAACTGCGTAGCTCACGGGGGCGATGCGAAGGCCGAGGCGGTAGCACAGAAAGGACCCGAAAAGGATACCGCCGGCAAGAGCTATCTTCGGCCAGCTCGCGCGAAGCTCCGGGAGAAGGTCCCTTTTGTTCCCCCGAATCAGGACGTGATTGCACAGGAGAAAAAACACGAGAACCGAATCGAGATAGTAGGTGTAGGTAAACACGTCGAAGTCCGTCACCCCTTTCTTGTCCACCACCGCCCCGATCGAGTAGAAAAACCCCGCCGCCATCGCCAGGAAGACGCCCGGATTTCTCAAGCTTCTCAGCGGCTCCACCATCCCCTTGAAGTTGAGCTGCTTCATCTGGATCGTGTATGCCCCGAAAAAAACGAGCAGTATGCCGAAAGAGCCCCCGATCGAAAGCTTTTCGCCGAGAAAGATATACGCCCAGAGGGGTATGTAGAGAGGACCCGTCGTGGTGAGAGGATAGGCGAGCGACACCTCCGTCGTCTCGTACGAGTCGGTAAGGCAGAGGTGGTACAGGAAAAAGAAGAAACCCGCCGTAACCACGATAACCCCGAGCCTGAACCCCGGCAGCGGTATCTTCCCCTTCCATACCAGGAAAAATATCGAAAAGATGCCGATCGCAGCAAGGTGCATGAATATGTTGAAAGACATCTTCCTTTCCGACGTCTTGAGGACAACGTTCCAGAGGGCGTGAAAGAGAGCCGAAA
>JBFFNJ010000209.1:0-3850 GCA_041563215.1 Candidatus Deferrimicrobia bacterium
ATGGAGATGGAGGAAGAAACGGCCAGGGACAAGACCGGAAAGGAAGTAAAAATCCAATCTTTCAATCCCATTTATATGATGGCTGAATCCGGCGCGAGAGGTTCTGATAAGCAGATGCGGCAGTTAGCAGGCATGAGGGGCCTGATGGCAAAGCCAACGGGGGAGATAATCGAAACGCCGATCACCTCGAATTTCCGGGAAGGCCTTTCCGTTCTCCAGTACTTCATATCTACCCATGGAGCGAGAAAGGGACTCGCTGACACGGCGTTGAAAACTGCAAATGCAGGATACCTGACGCGGAGGCTCGTCGATGTAGCCCAGGATGGAATGATCGGCGATGAGGACTGTCAGACCCTCGAGGGAGTCGAGATGAGAGCACTTATAGAAGGGGGAGAGATAATCGACACACTCGCCGATCGGCTACTCGGGAGGGTAGCCCTCGAGGATGTTATCGACCCCGTAACGGAGGATGTTATTGTTGCCGCAAATGAAGAGATCACAGAGGACAAGGCCAGAAGGATCCAGGACGCGGGAATAGACGAGGTAATGATCCGATCCGTTATATCCTGCCAGCTCAAAAGAGGCATCTGCGCGAAATGTTACGGCAGAGACCTGGCACGGGGAAATATGGTCAGCATCGGCGAGGCAATAGGGATTATCGCAGCCCAATCGATTGGAGAGCCCGGCACGCAGCTCACGATGAGAACGTTCCACATTGGCGGGGCGGCCTCGAGAAGCGTCGAGCAATCCTTCATTGAAAATAAAAATCCGGGAGTGGTGAAGTTCAACAACCTTCATACCGTGAAAAAGAGTGACGGTACGAGCGTTGCCATGGCGAGGAACGGAGAGATCGTCATCATCGATGAGGCCGGAAGGGAAAGGGAAAAATATCCCATTACCTACGGCGCAACGATATTCGTTTCGGAAAAGGAGAAAATAAAGGCAAATACGAGGCTTGGGGAGTGGGATCCTTACAACATCCCCATACTGACGGAAGTTCCGGGAAAGATAAAATTCGGAGACATCAAAGAAGGGATAACGATGAAAGAGCAGGTCGACGAAGTCACCTCAAAAGCGTCCCAGGTGATTATCGAACCGAGAGATCCGGATGCCCGTCCAAGGATATCGATAAAGGACCGAAAGGGACGGACCATGAAGCTCCCGGGATCTGCAGCAGACGCTCGATACCTGCTTCCCGTCGGTGCAAACATCAAAGTCGAAGAGGGCTTGGAAGTCGAGGCCGGCGATATCATCGCAAAGATACCAAGGGGAACTACCAAGACCAAGGATATCACGGGTGGCCTTCCAAGGGTTGTGGAGCTTTTTGAAGCGCGAAAACAAAAAGACAATGCCGTTATATCTGAAATCGATGGCCTGGTAAGGCTTGGTAAAGACATCAAGGGAAAGAGAAAGATAACGGTAACGCCGGATGTTGGTGAACCCCGTGAATATGTTATCCCAAGGGGCAAGCACGTGATCGTCCACGATGGAGAGAGGGTAAGAGCCGGGGAGCCCTTAATGGAAGGATCCCCGAATCCTCACGACATCCTCCGGGTTCTCGGGGAGAAGGAGCTTGCGAAATTTCTCGTAGATGAAATCCAGAAGGTTTACCGTCTCCAGGGAGTGAAGATCAATGACAAGCATATCGAGGTTATCGTTCGACAGATGTTAAGAAGGGTCAAGATAGTTGAACCCGGTGACACGACCTTCCTGGTTGACGAGAGTGTGGAAAAGTGGAGGTTCAGGATGGAAAATGAGAGGGTCCTTGCGAACAATGGAAGACCCGCAACGGCGGAACCGCAACTTCTCGGGATCACAAAGGCATCACTCTCAACGGACAGCTGGATCTCAGCAGCTTCTTTCCAGGAAACAACAAAGGTTCTCACCGAGGCAGCGGTAAGCGGCAAGTGCGATATGCTCGGGGGGCTCAAGGAAAACGTTATCATGGGACGGCTTATTCCTGCAGGCACGGGAAGGCGGGACTACCTGAAAGTCGAACCCCACATCGAGGAAGAAGAGGAAGAGCTTGCAGAATAATTAATCTATTGACATACAAACGAGATAGATGATAAATTAGCAAATTTGGAAAATACTGTGGAGACACGCCGATATGCCGACGATTAACCAGCTTATTAGGAAGGCGAGAAAAAAGCCGAAAACGAAGAGCGCCTCACCCGCATTGTCTTCATGTCCTCAAAAAAGGGGGGTTTGCACGAGGGTTTACACGACTACCCCCAAAAAGCCGAATTCGGCACTGCGGAAAGTTGCGAGAATACGGCTGACAAACGGGTTCGAGGTAACGGCGTACATCCCGGGTGAAGGTCATAACCTTCAGGAACATTCAGTTGTCTTGATAAGAGGAGGCAGGGTCAAGGATCTACCGGGAGTGAGATACCATATAGTCAGAGGAGTTCTGGATTCCGTTGGTGTCGAAGACAGACGGAAGAGCAGGTCGAAGTACGGTACGAAAAGGCCCAAATAGAACTCTCATATCTGGTTTGGTTGTCTGATTCATTTGTTTGGTTAATGCTGTTATTTCGGGAAAGAGTGAGCTGAAAAGGAGGATATTATGCCTCGAAGAGGGCCTGCGCCAAAAAGAGAAAGCATTCCCGACCCGGTTACGGAGGATATTATTGTCGGTAAAGTCATAAACGTCATCATGAAAAAGGGGAAAAAGACAACGGCACGAAGGATCGTCTACGCTACGCTTGACAAGATCCAGGAGAAAACGGGAGAGGAGCCCATCGCCGTTCTGAAAAAGGCAATCGAGAATGTAAAGCCCGTGCTCGAGGTAAGGCCGAGAAGGGTGGGAGGGGCAACGTATCAGGTCCCCGTTGAGGTAAGACCGGCCAAACAGCTCTCGCTCGCGATACGATGGATAGTTCAATTTGCGAGAAACCGGTCTGAAAAAACAATGACGGAAAAATTGACGAACGAACTTCTCGATGCATACAACAAGCGAGGTGGCTCGATCAAGAAAAAGGAAGACACCCATAAAATGGCCGAGGCAAACAAAGCCTTTGCCCACTATAGATGGTAGTGTTTGGAGGCCGAATTGGCACGCGCCGTCCCGCTGAAAAAACAGAGAAACATCGGCATCATGGCCCATATTGATGCCGGTAAGACGACCACAACGGAGAGGATACTCTACTATACGGGTGTGTCCCACAGAATGGGAGAGGTCCACGAAGGAACCGCAACGATGGACTGGATGGAGCAGGAGCAGGAGAGGGGAATTACCATAACCTCTGCCTCCACGACCTGTTTCTGGAAGGATTTCCGGATCAATATCATAGATACGCCGGGACACGTCGACTTCACAATAGAAGTGGAGAGGGCCCTTAGGGTCCTCGATGGGGTGGTTGCCGTGTTTTGCGCGGTTGGTGGCGTTGAACCACAGTCGGAGACAGTCTGGAGGCAGGCGGACAAATACAAAATTCCTAGAATTGCTTTCGTGAACAAGATGGACCGTGTGGGGGCAGACTTCTGGAAGGTTGTCGAAGACATAGAAGAAAAGCTGCATGCCCTCCCCGTACCGTTGCAAATTCCCTACGGGAAGGAAGATTCATTCAAAGGCATCATAGACCTTGTCGATCTGAAACTGATCGTCTGGGATGAAGATACTCTGGGGGCCAAATTCAGGGTCGAGGAGGTTCCGGAAGCTTTTCAGGATGCAGCAAATGCTTCCCGGGAAAAAATGATAGAACTTCTCTCAGATGTCGATGAATCCATAATGGAAAAATACGTAAACGGGGAAACTGTTCAACCAGAAGAGATCCGCGAAGTCGTCCGGAAGAAAACGGTTGAATTCAAGATTGTTCCCATTCTATGCGGGTCGGCATTCAAGAAC
>JBFFNJ010000210.1:0-3828 GCA_041563215.1 Candidatus Deferrimicrobia bacterium
ATTATGGCGCCGGGGCAAAATTCTTCGTAGGCGAAAACATAGCCATACGGGGCGACATCCGCCACATAATCGCCTACAGCGACGCCCTGAACAACTTCGCCTTTACCCTGGGGGTCACCTATCAGTTCGGGAAAGCCAAAGAGCCACCGAAAGACAGCGACATGGACGGCATCGGCGATTCAGCCGACCTGTGCCCGGGCACTCCCTCCGGCGCCCCCGTCGACGAAACGGGCTGTCCCACAGACAGCGACAACGACGGTGTCGCCGACTACCTCGACAGCTGCCCGGAAACGGTTGCCGGAGAAAGAGTCGACGAAACAGGCTGTGTCGTGCCAAAAAAGAAGGAAGTGTCGATGACGCTGAATGTGGAGTTTGACAAAAACAGCGCGGAAGTCAAAGATACCTATGGCCCGCTGCTTAGAAAAGCAGCCGACTTCATGATGAAATACCCCGGGACTGTTGCGGTCATCGAGGGGCACACGGACAGCAGGGGCCGCGCTGAATATAACCTCGCCATATCGCAGAAAAGAGCCGACAGCGTGAAAAACTACCTCGTCGAGAGATTCGAAATAGACCCGTCCCGTATTAAAGCCGTTGGCTTCGGTGAAACAAAGCCCATAGCCGACAACAAAACGAAAGAAGGGAGGGAGCGCAACCGCAGGGTCCTGGTTGTCATAACCTCTCCTCCTTCCAGCGGTCAGTGACGGAAAGCACACCAGAGCCCACTGCGCTTTCGCCCGGCGCACCCACGCCGGGGACACCCCGGACTCTTTGTTCCCTCGCCATTTTTTTCTGTTACAATGTCTCACTTAGGAGGATAAGGTGAGTTTCGCGAAGGCAGAGTTTATCGGCCTGAAAGATTCGGTTTCCCGGATCGCCGATGGTGCAAGCGTCGTCATCGCCGGATCCATGGCCAACTCGCCCATGGCCCTTATCCGGGAAATGATACGGGCGCTAAGGAAGGACCTCGACCTTTTCGTCTCCCCGATCGGGGGCATCAACATCGACATACTGATCGGGGCGAATGCGGTCAGGTCGCTCGAGTTCCCGCAGATCTCCATGGGTGAGTACGGGCTCGCGCCGAACTTCCGCCGTGCCTCGGAAAAAGGACGTATCAAGCTGAAAGAGCACACGTGACCGGGCATACTCGCGGGGCTCCAGGCTGGGGCCATGGGCCTTCCCTTCATGCCCGTGCACGGCGTCCACGGAACGGACTACGAGCAGGTAAGGGAAGACTTCCTCAAAGTAACGGACCCCTATTCCGGGAGGGAGATTTTCGTCGTCCCATCGATTACTCCCGATATCTGCCTGCTCCACGCAACATTGAGCGACCCCTTCGGCAACCTGGTCATCCCGGGATCGGAGGCCAACCGGCTCGCCGCCCTTTCTGCCCGCACGACGATCGCTTCGGTCGAGCGTATCGTCGACGAAAAGGATCTGGCCGCCAAAAGGGGGCAGACATTTCTCTCTGCCCTCCACGTCGATCTCGTCGTTCACCGGCCCCTGGGCGCCCACCCCACGTCCTGCCCGGGTACATACCCGGTTGACGGGGATCACGTAAAGCTTTACGTTGACCAGGCAAAGAGCGAGGAGAAGTTTCACGGCTACCTCGCCACCTATGTGTTCGGCATGAGCGAGGAAGAGTATGCGGACAGGGTGGCAAAGGTATTTTTTGAAAATGCCCTTCCCTGAAACGGACATAACGGTTGAGGAGTACCTGTCCTTCCTCATTTCCCGGGAGGTTCGAAACAACGAGCTGACCGGCGTGGGGACCCTGTCACCCGTTCCTCTCATCGGCGCGCTCCTTGCGCAAAAGACCCACGCGCCGTCGGCGAAAATCCTGGTGCTGGGCGACGAGCAGGCTGCACTCGTCGACGGTTCGAAGGAGCTCTTTGATCTTGCCCAGAGGGGGAAGCTCGGCCTCTTTTTTCTCTCGGGCGCCCAGATAGACGGCCAGGGAAACATAAACCTGACCTGCATAGGCGATTACGATGCACCCCGGGTGCGCCTCCCCGGCGGTGCAGGCTCCGGCATGCTCTCCTACATGGCGAGGCGCACCGTCCTTTTCGCCATGAGCCACACCGTGAAAAACTTCGTCAACGAGCTCGACTTCGTCACCTCGCGGGGAGACGACGCCTACCCCTGGAGAAGGGGGAGCGTTACCCGGGTCATAACGCCCCTCTGCGTGTTCTCCTACAACGGAAAGGAAAAAAGGCTAGAGGTGTCGTCACTCCATCCGGGGGTAAGCGCAGAGGAAGTGCGGGAAAACACCGGTTTTGAAATCATTCAGGCCGCCGGACGAACGCCGTCTCCTTTTCCGGACGAGGAGACGATAGGGGTTATCAGAAACGAGGTTATCAGGGAGGCGGAAAAGATCTACCCGCTCTTTACAAAGATGCTCAGGGATAAAATATCCGCTATGGGGCGATAAAGCTCTGCCGGGCGATCCTCACCCTTCCTCCATCCCCTTTTTCCAGGTCCGCCGGCAGCTCAGGCATCTATAAACGCTTTTGAAAAATGGAACGGGAAATCCGAGAAAAATCCAGGAGAGGAAAAAAGCCCGCTTGGAGACATGTTCCCTGAACAGGTCTTCCGAGCCGCATGCGGGACACCTCACCCTGTCTTCGCTCCCTCCTTCCGATTCGATGGGGGTAAATTGCGGCACCTCCTCGATCCTCACGTCTCCCGATAGGAGCATCGCAGCTTCATCCCTGTCTGCTTCCCTAACCTTGAGCTTCACCCCGCCCACAGCAGCAGAATAGAGCCAGTTGATGCCGACGATATTTTCATCCTGCACGAAGCAGGATATGCCCTCTGACTCGAGCATCGACTGAACGATCTTTGCCTCGATGACATCGGTAAATGTCGCCACAGTAACCAGTTTATCTTTTTTCGGTTCAACCACCCTGCCCTCTCTTGCCTTTTCACGCTATTTTATCACCGGATATAATGCCGGCGCATCCGCCGGCGTTCTGCCGAAGGCCACTATTTCTTATGGAGAAAAAAGGCCGCGGTTTTTCCGCATTACACGACGGGGAGGCGAACGGTATCCATATCGGATGGAAGAATCTTCACAAATTCGTCTAAAACACGCTCCCTGTCCTTCACAAACATGGCGGCAAACCGGTCAAAGCCCCGCAGGTAATCCTCCTCGAGTCCCGACTTTTCGAAAACCCGGATAAAGTCAAGGATTTCTCTCGCCAGAAATTCCCTCTCTCCTTCTCTGCTCACCGATTCCACGAGCTTGACACCGATGCCGAGCTGCTCTTTCCTTACCCTGCCCCTGATAAACGCGGCACCCGCCGACAGCCCCGAGCAGACGTAGTACCCGACTGGAAAATCGAGATCGAATATATTTAGAAGGATACCCAACCCTCCCTGGGCATACTCCATGAAGTAATCACCCATCCCCTTGTCATACCCGAGCCCGAAGATGCCAACGGGAGGGACCCGTTCGTCGATTTCACTCCTGAAGCGCTCGAGATAGGCATCGAACCCGAGGCTCTGGATAAGGGCCTTCCTCTCCTGGTACCTTCTGAGCAGATCTTCCCTGATCTCGGAATCGTCCAGAAACCGGTGCTCCTCCTCGGCCTGCTTTTCCCAGACCGAGGGCAGACCCGCCTTGAAGAGGAGAAGATTTCTCACGCCCCCTCCCTTCGCAACCCTGAACTTTCCGGATATCGCATAGGAGGCGAAGAGGTCGTTCACTCTCCCCGCTATGTTTATCTCCTGTGGATTCGATGTGTTCCCCACGCCCACCTGGGCGTCTCCGGGAATGTACGTGCTGCCCTGCTTGGAAGGATAGGTGAACACCTTTACACCTCTTGC
>JBFFNJ010000211.1:0-3817 GCA_041563215.1 Candidatus Deferrimicrobia bacterium
CAGGTGGAACAGCCGTACCCGTTCGCCGTCACGTGCTTGGTGTGCTTGTTCCCCTTGGGAGTACCGTCAATGGGCGTCCGGTCCGCGTAGGCGGGAACGGCGCTGTCCGTCCCGTTGCCGTGACAACTCCAGCAGTTCGAGGTGGCGTCCCACTGCAGCACGACAGCAGGGCCCTGGCCGAAGGGGGCGGCCGCATCGTTGCCGGGGCTGTGGCAGTAGGTGGCGGAACAGCTGTCGCCGGCATCGGCGGCAGCGTCGCCAACCAACACCGTACCGCCGTAGGCCGAGCCGCCGTCAAGGCGGTTGTCTAAAGCGTCGAAGGCAACGTCCGCCTCCTTGTTCACGTGGTAGGTGTAACTGGCGATCGTGGAGCCATCAGTCGTGGTGTTCACGTGGCAGATGTTGCAGGTGAAGGAATATCCCGCGGCGCTGCCCGCGTGCGTGCCGTGGGCAAAGCTCCCCGGAGGGGCGGCAGCGGTGGCGCCGTGGCACGTGCCGCATGCGCCGGTGGCGGCGTTGTCCCACACGGGAGTCGTGTCCGTTCCCTGGGAAGCCGCGGGGAACTGGGAGCCGTTGCCCTGGACCGTCGTGTCGTCGGCGTGGCAGTACAGAGAGCTGCAGGTAGTGTTACCACCATTGCCCGTGCGGGAACCCTTCAACGGAGAGTATGTTCCGTTCGGGTTGAACGCGTCAAAGGCTATGTCCACCTCCTGACGGATGTCCAAGAGCGTCCGGGAGGCATAATCCGCCCCGTCCGTTACATTGTTCTCGTTGTGCGTCGGGCCGACACCCGGGTTCGGGTGGCAACTCACGCAGTCAAGACCCACCGTGTTCACGTGCTTGTCGTGGGCGTTCGTCGCAGGGGGATAGGCGTGGCAGGATCCACAATTGGGTGCGATAGAATTATGCTCGTGGCAGTCGGTACAGGCCGTGGTATTGTCACCGGTGCTGTGCTGGTCCACCGTAGCGGGGGGCTTTACGATCTGGCTCGAATTATCATACGCGGGGTTTATGTCTGAATACCGCTTGGGAACTCCCGCATCGGAATATGAATGACAGGTTGTGCATATCGTCCTTATGTCGCTGTCACTTCTCGTGCCCGACGGCAGGGGATTTGACATGTTGTTGCTCGCTTTCTGGCCGGAAAGAGAAGTCCCCGCAAGATTCGCTCTTATAAATGCCTGGTTGTCCCAGTTGTGTGGATCGTGGCAGTCCTGGCATGGAAGCTTATCGTACTGGTCGAATGCCGTGTTGGCGACCCCCTGCGGGTCAGCATACTTAAAAAAATGTCCCCCCGTCCTGCCGTCCGGATCATTGGAGAGAATATCGGTGTATACCCCGAGATTCGTAGCATTGGGGGGATTGTTCTCGTAATATCCGTAAATAGAGCCGCCCGGGGAGTCAGCCGTCCAGTTGCCGGCCCCCGGGGTGCCGCCCAGCATGCCAAAGGCGATGTTTTGCGGTCTGTTTGCATTTTTGAAGATATTGATCGCAGGGTCATCGTCGATACTGGAAACCGAGTGGTCATCGTGGCAGTCGTAACACTGGACGGTGGGTATATGGACGTAATTCGGTTTGCCCGAAGTACCATCCGTGTTCAGGGTGCTCCGCTCGTCTGACAGGTCCCTGGACCACAACACGTAAGAATCCTGAGAACCGTGAGGGAAGTGGCATGCACTGCACAGCCCTGAAGGTGCGATCGCTGTGCTCTGCGTCTGCGGGCCCGACGAGGAAAAATCATGGGGGGAGCCGATTAGGGTGGCTTCAGCTATTGCAGGCAACAATAAAACAAGGACGGCGAAAGAGCAAACTCTTTTCAGAACGCTTCCTATCCCCAAAAAATACTCCGGCGTCAGTTATTTTCCTTCCCGAGAAATGCCGTTAGTCCCGAGAAACCCGAGTTTTCAAGTCCCCTGGTTATGATCCTCTCGACAATGTCGTCCGGGGAGTAGCCCTTCTCTATATAGGAAGAAATGGAGATCACGGCGCCTTCGTAATCCTTTGTCACGAATTGCCTCTGTTTTAGTTCCTTGATGACGCGGGCTGCCTCGCTGAGTGAGTTCGATCTTTCATCCACGATCTCAACGATCTTTCCCGTGGGGACCCCCTTTGCGATCCCCTCCCTGACCTTGCTGAACAGGGGCCAGAAGGGAAGTCCTTCGTTCCTCAAAGCGGCACTTTTGCTAAGAACGGTGACGAGCTGGGGACAGTTCAACCCGTATCCCAGTATCGACTCGAAAAAGCCGTAGAGGGCCTCTTCATCGATGCCGGCATTGACGGCATCGACATACGCTGCTTTGATAAGGGAAAGTTCCTCTCCCCCTATTCCGGCCTTGAAGCAGAGCCCGGAAATATCCCTGGCATGAGCAGGAAAAGAGAAGAGCATCGCAGAGAAAACCAGAACGGATAGCGTTGCTGTGAGAGCGTCCCTTTTCAAATCGTCTCCCCCTTCCCCACGAAGAGGATCGAATTCATCCCGCCGAAGCCATCGGGGGACTGGGTCGAAGAGTTGGGGTCCGGAACGATTATCTTCCCGTCGATGAGGAAGTTATAGGAATACACCCCCTGCTTCAGACGCAGATTCACCTCCCACAGCCCTTTCCTCCCCGTCGGGGTAAGCGGCAGGCCCCTGACGTCCCAGTTGTTGAAATCACCTATGATGGAAACCTTCCTGGCATCGGGGCTGTAGAAGAATATCTTCACCTCCTGGATGATCCTTTCCCCATATTGATCGGTAAACTGCGGCGCATAGAAGTCTGCCGGCCTTTGGACCGCCGATGGGGCGAGATTGACCACGCGCACTACCGTGGGCCTGGAAAAGTAGGCGTAGACCCCGACGAGAATGACCACGCATGCAGCTGCGCACAGGGCATATACCGGCCTGAAGGAAAAAACCTTTGGCGCAGGCGCCGCTTCCTCTTCGATCCGGGCCATTATTCTCGTTTTCAGAAAATCCGGGGGGTCGACCTGCTTTTCAGACACATTCTGTAAAAGAGAATCTATCTCCGAGAGTTCACCAAGGAGGTTCGAACAGCTGCTGCAGACTGACAGGTGTTCCTCGAGATCCTCTCTGTCTCCCGATACGATCTCATCCCCGAGGTATCTTTCCATTAATCTTTCATATTTTCCACACTCTCTCATTACACGGACCTCACGTTCCTTTGCATTTTACTACATACAGGCCCCTTGAATTGTTACACTTTTTGTAAGGATATAGCGAGAAAATGATTATGCAGTATGCTGTAAAAAAATCCCCGGATTTCGCCTTGCGCTCCCCATCCCGGAGGGTATAACCTCGTTAGTTCCTTCAGCCCTCCCTCCAGGGAAAGCATGATTGTCTTCCCTCCATAAGCCATGACAAAAATCACTTGTTGATCCGGGCCCTGTACATCTCGCTCATCATCTTTTTCGCCCGGAAAAGGATTATTTTCGTGTTTGCCATGGTAAGCCCCATAATTTCGCTTATTTCCTCATAGGATAACTCATTGAAGTAGAATAGAATTATCGCAGTCCGATACTTTTCCGGAAGCCCGGAGACCAAACTTTTCACCGTTTCAGCGGTATCAAGCTCCATCACCACATCCTCCGGGTTTGCCTTTCCTCTATCCGGGTAGTCAACCTTTAGCTCGGAGATGCTGTCGACGGGTACCGTCGGGGCTTTATCCCTCTTCCTCTTCTCATCGATGCAGAGGTTTTTCGCGATGGCGAAGAGCCACGTGGAAAATTTCTGTTTCGCATCGTAGGTCTTGATGAAGCGGTAAGCCCGCAAAAATGTCTCCTGCGTAATGTCTTCACATATGGAGTATTCACGAAAGAA
>JBFFNJ010000212.1:0-3810 GCA_041563215.1 Candidatus Deferrimicrobia bacterium
CCTGATCACGCCCGGTATCCAGGCGATTTCACCATGTATGACGACCACGGGGAGTCTCGTCCTCATCTCCCGGGGTATCTTCCTCTCCATGAAGACTTTTTTCACTTTTTTGCTTCTTTTCATACCAAAAGGCACGATTCTGTCTCCCTCGTGGAAATTCCTTACCCTCACGGGGAACAGGTCCGAAGTCGCACTGAAGGCCGCTACGTTTCTGTCTCCGATTATCCTTGCCAGAACGGGCTTGATATCGGTTATTGCACGGCCCGTTATCGTAATCTCTCCCCTTCCCTCCCCGATTCTGTAACTTCCCGGCCTGCGTATCGTCAGGTCGATAGGTTTTGCCTCCTTTTTTTCTGCCTTTTTAAACAGCGCTTTTTTGTATGACCGCTCGAGCACGTAGCCGCCGGGGAGGTTCATCGTGAATGAGGGCAGATCCCTTACCAGAAGCGAATCGGCCTTTTTAAGGACCCTCTGGTTGAATTCGGTCCGCAGGCATTCGTATCCTATTTTCTGAAGCACCGATATCCTTACGATTTTGCAATTATCACGATACCTGTCTACGTCCAGCTTTTGCGCCCGCCAAGAGAACCCTTCTTTCAGAGCAGTATCTGTCATCGCTAAAACGGCCTCGTCAATCTCCCGGAAGATCTCTCCCAGGCCCCAGACTTTCTGCTTTACGTCCCTGCCGGTGATTCTATCAAGAAGCGGGAACGCCTCGTTCCTTATTCTGTTGCGCTCGTATGTGCCCTCTACATTGGACGTATCGACCCGGAAATCCAGAGACTCCGATTCGAGAAACTCCAAAATCTCTATCCTCGAGGTCTCGATTAGGGGGCGGATGATCCCGTCCCGTGTAACGGGAGGTATCCCTTTGAGCCCCTTGAGTCCCTGTCCCGCAATAAACCGCATGAACACCGTCTCTGCCTGGTCATCGAGGGTGTGGCCAACCGCTATTCTGTTTGCCCCCCAGCTCTTTTGAACCTTATTGAAGAAACGGTAGCGGATGTCCCTTGCAACCTTTTGAAAGTTTTCTTTCTTGATCCTGCCTAAATGAGCAGGCGAAACGCTTTTCACGAAAAGGTCAAATCCCAGGTGAACGGAGAGTTTTTCGACCAGCTCCTGGTCCAGATCCGAATCGCGCCCTCTTGTCCCATAGTTGACGTGGGCAACGCAGATCTCACCAATACCCAGTTTTCTTTTAAACCGTGCGAGCAGGTGTAGCAGAAATACGGAATCAGGACCACCGGAGACGGCTGCAAGAACCCTGTCTCCCTCTCCGATCATCCGGTATCCCTTGACGGTGGAGAGAAACTTCAGGAGAACTGGCTTCATGTCATTTATTGTCTACCGACTGGGATTTTATTAAAAGGCTTTTTTCAGGACCTTTTCATACCACCTGACGGTCCTCTCGAGCCCTTCCTTGAATCCTACGGAAACTTCGAAGGAAAGGTATCTTTCTGCGAGAGATATATCGGCCATCGAATCTCTCACGTCACCGGGCGCTGGGGGCTCAAATACGGGATTCGGGCTTATACCCGTTATGCTTTCTAAGTTCTCAAGGAGATCGATGAGCGAGTACTTTTTCCTGCATGCCACGTTTATTGCCTTACCGCAGGAATCAGCTGGTGCATGGCAGGCCTGTCTGTTCGCGCGGACCACATTGTCGATGTAGGTAAAATCGCGCGTCTGCTTGCCGTCCCCGAACACTACCGGCCTTTCACCGTTGAGCATTGCCGTGACAAACTTCGGTATTACAGCGGCATACATGGAGCCCGGGTCCTGCCTCGGGCCGAATACGTTGAAATACCTGAGTGATATGGTTTGCAGGCCGTAGAGCTCGTAAAAGAGCCGGCAGTAGAACTCTGCCGCGAGCTTCTGAAGCGCGTAGGGAGATTTCGGTGAGGGAGGCATGTCTTCTCTCTTGGGAAGCTCCGGCGTGTCCCCGTAAATCGATGAGGAGGAGGCAAACACCACCCTTTTCACGCCGCTATCCCGTGCCGCAATGAGGACGTTCAACGTCCCACCCACGTTGATCTCATTCGTCAGGACGGGGTCCTCAACCGATCTCGGTACCGATGGGAGGGCCCCCTGATGGAGGATATAATCGACCCCCTCGCTTGCCCTGGCAACGATCTTGCTGTCGCGCAGGTCTCCCTCGACAAGCTCGAATCCGCTGGAGTACATCTCTTTGAAACCATCTATGTTCTCCCGCTTACCGGTGATAAAGTTGTCCAAGACCCGCACGAAGGCCCCATCCTTGAGCAGGCTTTCGGTAATGTTCGATCCTATGAAACCGGCTCCCCCGGTAACCAGGTAACGTTCCATGCCGATTGCTATCCTTTTACGGTTATCGCTATTCCTGTAACTCTTTTCTCAGGGTTTTCCAGTCTATTTTGTGTATTTTCAGCTTGTAATTCAAAACCCGGGGTGAAACTCCCAGGAACTTGGCGGCGCTTTTCTGGACAAATCCGCACCGCCTGAGTGCATCGATTATCTTGCTTTTTTCGATCTCCTTCAGGTCGAACTCGTTTTCCGTGCTGGCAAACGTTCGGTTGCCATCCATGTTGCTTGTGAGCAGGTCTCCCTCCTCCAGCTCCTCCCCTTCGCATAGAAGAACAGCACGCTCTATCACATTGTGCAGTTCACGGACGTTTCCCGGCCAGTCGTAGCGCTCGAGCTTCCGCACCGCCTCGGGGGTAAAGCCCGATACCTTTTTGGCAAACTCCAGGGAGTAGTGGTCGACATAGTGCCTTGCCAGCGCCATGATATCCTCCCGCCTTTCCCTGATGGGAGGGATATCTATGTTGATGATATTCAAACGGTAAAAGAGGTCTTTCCTGAAATTTCCCAGCTCCACTTCTCTGTCCAGGTTCTTGTTCGTTGCAGCCAGCACCCTCACATCCACTTTGATGGGGGTGTTGCTGCCCAGCCTCTCGAACTCCTGTTCCTGGAGAACCCTCAGGACCTTTGCCTGCGTGGCCTGGCTCATATCGCCGATTTCGTCGAGAAAAATGGTACCTTTGCTCGCTGCTTCGAACTTGCCCACCCTCGTTTTCTCAGCGCTGGTAAAGGCTCCCTTTTCGTGACCGAAAAGCTCCGACTCGAGGAGGTTCTCATGGAGAGCAGCACAGTTTACCTTGATGATTTTGTTATCGGCCCGCGGGCTGTTTAAGTGAATGAATGTGGCGAGCCTTTCCTTGCCCGTACCCGTTTCACCGGTTATCAGCACGGTCGCCTTGGTGGGAGCCACCTTCCGTGCCAGGCGGAGGATTTTTTTCATCTTGCTGCTCAGCGCAATGAGGTAATCCGTCTCGCTGTTGCTGATGAGCACACTCCTGAAGTATTCCAAATCATCCTTGTATTTCTTGAAGGATAACGCGTTATTGATCCTGTTCAAAAGCTCGTACATCTCGAAGGGTTTCTGTATGTAATCGAAGGCTCCAAGCCTGAGCGCTCTGATGGCCGTTTCCGGTGTGGCGAATGCGGTAATGACGATCACCTCCACATCCCTGCTCAGCTCTTTTGCCCTCTCCATGACCTCTATTCCGGATAATTCCCCCAGCTTGATGTCGGTGATGATAAGGTCGAATCTCTCTTCATCGAGCAGTTTAAAGGCCTCTTCGCCCGACTGGCATTCGGAAACATCGTGGCCTTCGTCCTCCAGGTAAAGCTTGATTCCTGCCCGGAGCGAATCGTTGTCTTCGACTACAAGTATATTGCCTTTGAGATTAACCGCCACGCTTGCTCCTCTCACTTAACCGGCACCTTTATCCTGAACTCGGTCCCTTTTCCCTCCCTGGTTACTACGTC
>JBFFNJ010000213.1:0-3781 GCA_041563215.1 Candidatus Deferrimicrobia bacterium
CATTTTTCCCCGAAATTCGCGGAGTACTCAAGCTCGGGCCCCGATGCCTCCAGTCGCCAGACCTTGATCTCGTTCGGATGGTACCCTGCTTCCAGATCCATGGACATCGTCACGAACCTTTTCTTGTCGGACGAGATCACGGGGGGAGCCTTCAGCCATGTTATTTCCCCGGATTTGTCGTTCACGAGCAGGAAAGCGCGTCCTTCATAAAGGGAGGCCTTGACATGAAAATAACCGATATCCGCAAAGTAGGACGCGAAGAAGTAACGGATAGAGGATTCACCGGCCGAACAGTCATCTTCCAGAACAACGAGGCGGTCACGGGTTTGGAGTTCCAGGCGAAGCCCGTTGCGAAGAGCCCGCCCCCCCGCTGGAGAAAGATTGGCGATTTCCCGGATATGGGTATTGCGTGCTTTCTCCATATCGTCGTAAGGGCATTTGGACATGTTGTTTTCCGGGGAACCCGATTCCGAGAGAAAGGGATGAATCAAAAAATTTGCATTGAAGAGCAAAAAGATCATGAATGCACGCACTGTGCGATTCGATGCCTCACTTTTCATTTTCCCGTTGCGTGAAGGTTTGACCTCCTGCCCAAGCGGCGGGGTATTAAGGATTTCCTGCGGGGGCGTTGTCTGTTTCCAATGGAGGTTTCTTTGCATTCTCATCTCTTTGGATCCCTTCTTTGGGATCGCTGTGACAGGCGTGCTGCGAGCCCTTCGAAGTTTCCGGTGAGAAGCGCTTTCCATTTCCCGTTATGTCGGCGAAAGGTGATCACGCTTGTCTTCGAAATCGTCATTCCTTCCGTCTTCGCCCCCATTCGGTAGACCACATGTACCAGTTCTTTTCCCTCGGGCACGGATCCAACGACCGAGGTCTCGTGAGATTGCATCGCATCGGCAAAGCCCGGGAAATTCCTCGTGAGGTTTGCCATGAACGCTTGGAAGATGTCCGCGTCTGCCATCGAATCATAACGGGCAAGGCTCGGGACGCCGAAAAACCGCCTCAGCACCTGACCGCTCGTATCGGCTTCTGCGATGGGACGAAATATTTTTTTCAGGGAGGAAAGGGCTTCCGGATGCATTACTTTCGCGTATGCTGCCCAGTCCCCTTTCTTCGCATACTCCGAGGTTTTTGCGGCCAATATCTCCGGAGTGCTCATGCCTGCGAGGGAGTTTGGCGCAAGGAGCGTAATCGCAATCAGAATAACCACGATATCCTTTGCTCTATTCCACACCGCATCCGGCCTCCTTCCTGTCTTTCTTCTGCATTATCGATATGGGAGCAACGAACGCAATGATTTCGTCACGAGGCGCAGGCCTTCCTCATCTATCCGATCCGCTTCAGCAGCCATGCCATGTTCTCTCCCAGAATTCTCATGGTGCGCATGCCTTCTTCATCGTCTTTGACCTCCTCTTCTGCGAGACCGAAGCCCATGTTCCAATACACGGAGCCGGGAACCACGAACTGGTTGATGAAGAAGAATTTGTTGATCGCATCGAAGGTGTCGGTTCCCCCTCCCCTCCTTACCGCGACCACTGCCGCGCCGACCTTTCGTCTCAGTATATGACCGTTGGCGATCGCGACAAGGCCCGCTCTATCAATCAGTGCCTTGACTTCCGTGCTGACATTGGCGAAATACGTCGGCGAACCGATGATGATCCCCTCGGCCTCGATCATCCGGTCGACGAGGTCATTGAGGATGTCGCTCGTGATGGAGCAATGCTGATCCTGATTCTCGAAACACTTCATGCAAGCCGTGCAGCCACGGATTTTCTTGCCGCCGAGTTGAACGAGTTCCGTTTCCACTCCCTCTTTCCGTAACTCGTCGAGCACGGCATGGATGAGCATAGCCGTATTGCCGCTCTTCCTTGGGCTGCCATTGAATGCCACGACTTTCATGCTCGCTCTCCTTTCGACGCACAGGGTATAGGTCGTTCGCCGGGTTTACGAGGCCGGCTGACGCTATTTGGGGACAACCTCGTATGCGTTTCTGTCGAATCCGCCTAGCACTTCCGACACGTCAAGAAAACGCTTGTGATTCAATGTATCCTTGTCTGCGTCCAGAAACATGGGGATGACGGTTTCCGTAAGCCGTCCTTTTGTTTGGATGACGACTCGCGTCCCACTTCCGTCCACATATCCCGGCTTGAAATATTTGAGAAGGTGGATTCCCGCCTCGAGCGCCCCATTGAATTTCGCTCGTGCAACCTCAGGCGGGTAAATGTCTTTGTGGACAAACTCGACATGTGGAGGATTCTCGCGTCTTATTTTTTCCCACCCGTGTCTCGGCTGGAGATTCTCCTGACCACCAGGGGCATACCGCAGAGGAACCACCAAGACTTCCGAACGACCGTCATTCCAGATAGTAAGCCTTTCGAAGCCCCCATTGGTCTCCCAGTTCTGGTGCTCCCAGACAATCATTTCCACCCCATCGGGTATGGGGAAATGTTCCGATCCGGTTGCGTATGCAGGCAAAACAATCCAACAAAGCAAGAATATGAATCCGATACTTCTCTGTTTCATGTATCTTCCCCTCCTGCTAACTCTTGGGTCAAACGATAGGGGGTTTTCCGGTCCGCGAGGCGCTCACCAACCCGTGCATGTTCCAACTTTTGGACATCCGTCAGCTTCAGCCTGTGGTTAGGCATGCCGATTCCCAAAACAATATCGATCCATCACTAATGCTCGCTTAATATATATTCATCGAAGAATGAGACCATTCGTTGTTCACATTCCATTTCTAATTCAGGAAGGTCGCATATGCTGTGTGAAGCCATCGGTTCGTACCAAAATCTTTTTGGCTCGCATGCGGCATCGTAGAGCCGTTTCCCGCTGTTCACGGGGATGAGTTCATCTGCTCCGCCTTGGAAGAGCATGGCAGGTCGCCCACAGAAGCGGGAAATCCATTCGGTCGTATTAACCTCCGCTGCCCGAATGCCTGCAATTTGCTCACCCCAGAAGACGATAAGAGGAGTCATGAAACGGAAACCCTCACCGAGCAGGTGGGAGATCGCTTTCTCCACGGTGTCCTGCATTCGGGCAAATGCACTGTCGGCAATGACAGCCTTTATACCTTGGTTCTGAGTTGCGTATTTGATTGATAACGCCGCCCCCATTGATATTCCATAGAGGCCGATTTTTTGAGGATCAACGTCTTCCCGGGCAAGCAGATATCGGTACCAGGCCTCGAAATCACGCATTTCCTGAAAGCCGAAGGTAATCAACTCCCCCGGGTTGATATCGTGCGCACGCAAGCTACCAATGAGTACGCCATACCCATGTCGATGGAGATACATCGCCCCCCGAAGAGGATCCTCGCGATCACCGTTATAGCCGTGCATTGCGAGAATAGCTGCGCCGTTCTCGGAGGGAATATACCAGCCTGCCAGCGTCAATCCATCCTCGGTGGTAACCGTGACCTCCTCGTATGGCATCCCAAAGTCGGCTGGGTTTTGCGTGAGCGGTTCACGCACTTCCATGGGAAAAGTGACCATTTCTTTCCCCTTCTGGAAACCAACTATGTTCACAAGAATGAATATCGCGAGCAGGACCCCGCTCACGGCCCAGAGGGTAATCTTCAGCTTACGATTCATCTCCTGCTACCAAACAAAAAAGGTTACTGCTTGAATATTGAGAGGGATCCATCGGCCTTCCTAACGTTCGGGCTAAGACATGATGGGTTGACCGGTCCCATCGTGTAAAACGTGGGTTAGTCGGGCGCGAAGCTCGACCAGAGCCACAATACAGGAGGGACCGGTCATGCAGAATTCTATCACCTGGG
>JBFFNJ010000214.1:0-3764 GCA_041563215.1 Candidatus Deferrimicrobia bacterium
CGATGATCGCCACAGCCAGCAGAAAGAGTTTCAACCCGGTGGGAACGCGCTCCCCGAGCAGCGCCATAATCCCCAGGGCGAAGGCGATGTCCGTGGCTGCAGGAATGGCCCAGCCGTTCAGGGCAACCGAATCCCCCCAGTTCAGAAGAACATAGAAAAAGGCAGGAACGACCATACCTCCCAGGGCGGCGATACCGGGCATGGAAATCTGTGCGAGGCTCGAAAGCTGGCCCTCGAGCATCTCTCTTTTGACTTCGAGACCGACGAGAAGGAAGAAGATCGCCATCAGACCGTCGTTGATCCACAGAAGGAGGGGTTTGGCAATTTTGAGCGCACCGACACGGACCTCTACGGGGGTCTCGAGAAAGAGCCCGTAGATGTGGGAAAGCGATGAGTTGTTGAAGAGCATTGCCAGGGTCGCAGCAAATATGAGGATAATACCGCTTGCAGACTCGAGCTTTAGGAACTCACGGAGTGATTTGACCTGCATTGCTTATCCTCGTGGTATATTGATTTATTAAATTATATCCATACCGCCCGGATTTCGAAAGGGTCGAGGCAAAGTACCGCCGTTAAATCGGCTCCACGGACCCGATCGGGATGGTTTCAAACAGAGAATCAAAAGTGCCTGCACTGATGGAAAAGGAAAAAGAGGCGCAGCTGTCTGCGCCCCTTTCTCCATGGCTGTTTTTCGCTATCACTCAGCCTGATGCATTATTTCCTGCTTGAAGGGATTCTCTGCAGGCCCTTCATCGGCAGGTCCTTTCGTGCCGGGCATCAGCTCGAAACCGAGTTCGAAGTGGATGAGGGTTGACTTTAGCTGTTCGTACACCTCCCGGTTGCCATCGAGTTTCGCCTTTCCGGACTGTATCTGGTCATCGAACTTGACTGCCCCCATCATGACCGGCTCCAGGTCGGTCCGGTTGACGGTGATGGTCAGATCGGCATCTTTTGCCTGGAACCCTTTGATGTTCGTAAGTGTGGCATTGCTCATCTCAACGACGAACTTCTCGCCGTTGTCGGGCGTCACGAGATTTATCCTGAACTTCATACCTTCCGCCTTCTCGCTGTCCATGCGGATGCCGAGGAAGTCCAGGAAGAGATCGGTGGTCATGGCCCTTACCATGTCCGGACCGGCGGATTTCGGAGAAGCCCCCTTCGGTATACCGGAGCGCAGTTCCAGGGCCGCTCCCAGGAAGCTGTTCCGAACGCTCGGGCTCTCCTGCTGGTAGCCGATCTGCTCGAAAACATCAGCCAGCAGGTCCTTTGCTTCCTGGTTCTGCGGCTCCGCATACACGAGTTTGTTGAGAATTTCCTGTGCGAGTCGGTACCTGCCCTTGTCGTAGAGATCTTTTCCCTTCGCCAGAATTTTCCTTGATCCCCCCATCATTTCCACGTAAAGCGGTGCCGAGTCTTCCGGCGAAAGCGGGATAAGGGTTGTCGGGTTTCCGTCCCAGTATCCGAGATAACGATTTATTACCGCGCGGCTGTTGTGTTCGAATGAGCCGTGGTAACCCCGTGCGATCCACTCCTGCTGAAGGCTCCTGGGTACCCGGTACACGTTGTGGATCTGGTTTATGGTCACCCCCTGGTTGGCCAGATGGAGAACCTGGTTGTTCAGGTGGGCATACATGTCCCGCTGTCCGCGCATCACTTCCTGGACGCGGTCATTACCCCAGCGGGGCCAGCTGTGAGATGCGAACATCACCTCCGCCTCCTGGCCGAACAGGTAGAGCGCCTGGTTGATCTGCTTGGACCACTCCAGGGCATCGCGCACGAGCGCCCCGCGAAGGGTGTAGATATTGTGGATCGTTCCGGTTATGTTTTCCGCAGCCCAGAAAGCCTTCAAGTCAGGGAAATAGGTGTTCATCTCTGCAGGGGCTTCGGTATTGGGGGTGTTCTGAAATATCATCTTCACGCCATCGACGGTTAATTCTTCGATGCGGTCCTTAATGATCACGTTTGGCTCGATCAGTCCCAGGTTGCCTGCGGCGACGTTTTTTCCGATCGACTGGTCGACATGCCCGAAGGGGCTGGCCGGCGTGAGAACGCCGTACTGGTAGAAGAGACGGCGGGACATGGCGTTGCCGGCATACACGTTTTCCGATACAGCGTGGTCCATGAAGCCGACAGGTGCTATGACCTTGACTTTGCCGCTGCGAACGTCTCCCTCGTCAACGACGCCGCGCACACCCCCGAAATGGTCTGCGTGTGAGTGGGAGTAGACGACCGCCACTACCGGACGTTTTTCCACCTGCTCATTGATAAATTTCAGGGCCGCGGCTGCAGTCTCCTTGGCGGTCAGGGGATCGAACACGATCCAGCCGGTATCGCCCTTGATAAAACTGATGTTGGCCAGGTCGAATCCCCGCACCTGGTAGATACCGGGGATAACCTCGTACAGACCGTAGGCCATATTGAGGATGGCCTGTCGCTGAAGCGACGGATGGATGCTATCGAAATCCTTTCCGTCCAGAAGCCATTCATACCGGCCCATATCCCAGGCCACGTGGCCTGCTTCGGCTTTGATCTGCTTGTACTCCGGTGCTGCAATGAAACCTCTCCTGTTCTCCTCGAAATCTCGTTTGTCTTCGAAGGGCAGTGACTTTCGGAGTCCATTCTGCAGTTCGACGGTGAACTTCGATGGCATCTTCCCCTTCGGGTGAAAGTGCTTGTATCCCGCGTCTGCGGAAGTGGTTACGCAAAAAACAAGAGATAGAATCGCAGAAAGAACGATCGTTCGCGAAACAATCATACCCATCCTCCTTGTGGTTTGATTTATCCGGAAGTTTTTTATGCGCTTTAAAACAATGAAAAAAACCACGGGAGATTTCGGTTCCCTATTTGTCAGGCTATTTTTACCTTCGCCTTTGCTTTTTATGATTCAAATGTGGAGTTATGGGTGCGAACAAATTACAAAAAAAAAGAGTAAAGAGATTTATGGTGTTAAACTGTCTTCAAGAAGAGACAGGAGATCTTGGTGATGTTCAGGATAACCACGAGGTGTTTTCTGCTCGTTTTGATGCTCCTGGTATCGGTGGCCGTTACCGGATATGCCGGAGAGACGGAAGACCTGGCGAAAAAGACGCAGAACCCCGTATCGGACCTGATCAGCCTTCCTTTTCAGAACAACACCAACTTCAATTTCGGGCCCCGGGAAAAAACACAGAACGTGCTGAATATCCAGCCTGTGATCCCGATAAACCTCAACGAAAAATGGAACCTCATCACCCGGACGATTGCCCCGGTAATTTACCAGCCCGAGACACTGCCGGGTACAGGGAGCAAATTCGGCCTGGGGGACATCAACCCGTCCCTATTTTTCTCTCCTGCCAGACCTGCGAAGGTTATATGGGGGGCGGGCCCCGCACTGGTCCTTCCCACCGCTACCGATGAGCGGCTCGGCTCGGAGAAGTGGAGCATCGGGCCCTCGGCCGTTGCGCTGACCATGCCGCCCCCCTGGGTTATCGGTGTGCTGGCCAGCAATGTCTGGTCTTTCGCCGGTGAGGACGACCGCCGGAGCGTGAACCAGTTCCTCCTTCAGTACTTCGTCAACTACAACTTCCCCGGGGGGATCTATATCACCTCGTCACCGATTATCACCGCCAACTGGATGGCTGACAGCGATAACACCTGGACCATACCGTTTGGCGGTGGTGTGGGGAAAATTTTCCGGATAGGAAAACAGCCCATGAACGCCCAGATTCAGGCATTTTACAATGTTGAGAAGGCCGAATTCGGTGCGGACTGGACCCTTCGCGTTC
>JBFFNJ010000215.1:0-3762 GCA_041563215.1 Candidatus Deferrimicrobia bacterium
CTGGTGGATAGGGATCCCGGAAAAGAGCCGTTACCGCAAGCGCCCCGTCATCACCGAGCTCTCCCTGTCTCAGGGAATAAGGACCGTCGATCCCGTGGTCTTTCTCGACTCCAGGTCAATGTGGGCCTGACCCGCATCGCTGAGCGGATAGGTCTGGTTCACCTCTATCCTGACCACACCCTTTTCCACCATATCGAAGAGGTCCGCCGCCGTTTCCAGAAGATCTTCCCTCCTTGCCGTGTAAACCAACAGCGACGGGCGGGTGAGGAACAGCGAGCCCTTTGCGGCCAGCATCCCCGTGTCCAGGGGCGGAACGGGCCCCGAGGACTGGCCGAAACTCACCATCATCCCCATGGGGCGGATACAGTCGAGGGATCCCAGAAAGGTGTCGCGGCCGACGGAATCGTACACTACCGATACCCCTTCTCCCCCGGTTATCTCGCGAACCCGGCTCACAAAGTTCTCCTCCCGGTAGAGGATCGTGTGGTGGCAGCCGTGCTGCCTGGCCAGTTCGGCCTTTTCCTCGCTGCCCATCGTGCCGATGACCGTTACGCCCAGGTGCCTGGCCCACTGGCAGGCGATCAGGCCCACGCCCCCTGCCGCCGCATGGAACAGTATCGTCTCCCCTGCCTGAACGGGGTAGGTGCGGCGTAGCAGATACCGGGCCGTCATCCCCTTGAGCATCATCGCCCCCGCCGCCACATCATCGATGCCGTCTGGAATCTTCACCACGCGGTGCTCCGGCATGATCCGCACTTCGGCGTACGACCCCATCGGGACACCGGCATAGGCAACGCGGTCTCCCGGAGCGACTCCAGAGACGCCCTCGCCGACCTCCTCGACCACTCCCGCACCTTCCATGCCGATTACCGTGGGCAGGTCCCCAACGGGGTACAGCCCGGTGCGGTGGTACACATCGATATAGTTCAGCCCCACGGCTGTGTGGCGCAGGAGCACTTCGCCCTCACGGGGCCTTCCCACATAGATTTCCTCCCACTTCATGACCTCCGGACCGCCGGTTTCGTGAATTTGAATTGCCTTCGTCATGACACCTCCCGTGAAAACAGGGACAGGGCCTGAGAACCTCTTCCCGATGAGCTTTCCCCGGGCCCCCCTGCGGGCAACCGGCAGCCTCCATCACCTAGCCACCGGCCTCGCCTCTCTCAACTATCTGGATAAATGCTGACAGCAGTGTCTCCGGGTACCGGGCTCCGGAAACGAGGTATTTTTTACCGATCAAAAAGCTCGGCACGCTGGCGATACCGAGTCTGCGCCCCCGCTCCTCCTCCATCGTAACGGCCGCAAGGCTCTCCTCCCCGAACATATCGTCCTCATTTCGTAGCTCGAGGCCGGCCGATTCGGCAATTTTCCGCAAGAAATTTTTGTCCCCCACGTCTTTCCCTTCCAGAAAATAGGCCGAAAAAAGGGTCTCCACGATGGGGTCCTGCAGGTTTTTTTGCCCGGCGATCCATATCAGGCGATGAGCATCCAGAGTGTTGGGTGTCAGCTGTATACGGCCGAAATTAAAGGGTATGTCCTCTTCCAACCCCGCTGCCAGTACGTGGGCGTCGAGCTCATCGCTTCTTTCGAGGCTTCCGAACTTCGCCACACGGTACTCGGCCCTCTCCATCCCCTCCTTCGGCATACCGGGGTTGAGCTGAAAAGGGAGCCAGGTCACGCGGGTCTCTGCCTTCCCGCCGAAAAGTTCCAGCGCCTTCTCGAGGCGGCGCTTCCCGATGAAGCACCAGGGACAGATCACGTCCGAAAAGATGTCGATCGCCAGTACCATGCCGTGTCACGAATCAGGGATTGACGCAGTTGTTCATTTTTTTCCGGACCCTGGATCGAGGATGCCGAAAATGGCTGGCGGGGCTGGTTACCAATATCCAGCCCCGCCCCGTTCATAACTTCGCCGATGGCCCTGCCGGGGGCCACCGCCCTTTTACCAGTATTAAAGGGTTACTTGTATACGCCCGCGCCGACCAGGAAATCCGTCCCCGGAACCCGGTAGATGTGGGTGGTCTTCGGCTGTGGCTCATCCATGCCCGGTTTCGGCCACATGTAGTCAACCCACCCCTCGCCGGGGTCCTTCGCTACCGCTACGAAATCCTTGAAAAACATCTTTCCCGCCTTGTCGGGAGTTTCCAGCATGTTTTTCCCGATCAACGAAGCCTTCATGGGATGGGCAAGCATGTTGCCATCCATGTCCATGAGGAACACGTAGGTGTCTTTCCACACGAACTTGCCGTCTTTCTTGTTTATCTCTGCTTTCGCCGCCTCGATCCCCTGGTCGGTGATCATCTGAGCGGCTTCCTTGTTCTTCGCGACGCACTCTTCCTTGGTCCCGCTTTCCGCAGAAACCCCGGTGGCGAGAAAAACGCCGAGCACTACCGCAAGCAGCACAACGGAAAGTCTCTTCATCGTTACACCCCCACTTTTTTTTCTTACCTATCGCTGAACCGGGCCGGTAAGTAACCTCCTGTAATAAAACCCCCCTCCTCACCTCCTTTCGGCTTTGGTAAACACTTTCCCTCCGATACGAAGAGCGGCCCGGGAAAAAACGACTTTCCCTGGTTCCTGTGAATTTTTAGATTACCGGGATGAGCAAACGATGCAGAATAAGTCTAAATCCGGGCGGCACGGCCTGTCAATGCCAAAATTGCCCTGAGTCGAGGCGCAATTTGCCCGAAGAGGTTCCTTTTCCCTTCGAAAATCATCCCCCTCGTGCCGGTTGCTGTTCCACTCCCACCCCCGCAGGCGGTATAATAGCCCTATCTTGCAGCAAATGGGCCGACGCAGACCGCGATTCCGAGGAGATACCATGGTGCACCTCAGGAAGGTCACGCTCCTTCCCCACAAATTCCCGACCAGGGTACGCTACCCCTTCAACCTCGAGGTCTTTCATAAAACGGAGCATATCGTTTTCGACGCTCCCGTATCGTTTTTTGCAGGCGAGAACGGGACGGGCAAATCAACGCTGCTCAAGGCGATCTGTCGCAGCTGCGAAATCCCGATCTGGGAGCCGCCGGAGCGACGGCGCGTGGAAAACAACCCCTACGAAGAGCGGCTGCAGGATTGTATCGGTATCACGTGGGAACAGGGGAGGATTACCGGTTCATTCTTCGGCTCCGAAATATTTTTGTATTACGCCCAGATACTCGACGAGTTCGCCGCAGCCGATGCCGGCCAGCTGAAATATTTCGGCGGGAAATCCCTCATGACTCAATCACACGGCGAGTCTCTCCTCTCCTTTTTCCGGGCCAGGTACCAGATCAGGGGGCTCTACCTGCTCGATGAGCCCGAGACTGCACTCTCCCCGAGGAGCCAGCTCGACCTTCTCGGGGTGATCCTCGATGCCGCGGGGGCGGGAAACGCCCAATTCATCATGGCCACCCACTCTCCGATTCTGCTTTCCTGCCCGGGGGCTTCTATCTACAGCTTCGACCACGTTCCCATCCGCAAGGTCGCCTATGAGGATACCGACCACTACAAGGTGTACAGGGAGTTCATGAGCGGCAGGGAGCGGTACCTGAGGGATGTGGGGGACTGACCGTCGCCGACCGCTTGCCGGGATAAGCGGACAAAAAAGGGCTGGATGGGAGCGGTTTACGCAAGGTGCTCGATGAGGATCTTTATCCCTATCGCTATGAGGATAAGTCCCCCCACCATTTCGATCTTCTTTTCGAAGAAGTGACCCACCTTCCCCCCCACGTACACCCCCAGAAGTGAGAGGCAAAACGTGATCAGGCCGATGATGATCGA
>JBFFNJ010000216.1:0-3758 GCA_041563215.1 Candidatus Deferrimicrobia bacterium
AGACGCTCAGAGATATCGTCCGGGGTGAGCGGATATCCTCTTTTTTGAGAGGTAGATAAGAAGGAGATTTGTTAAGTTCGCCCGGGATATAATATCCTTTTTAACCAATAGAAAAGCAGAAGGCCCAAGAGGTAACATGAATATCCCTTTTACGAAGATGAATGGTTCGGGGAATGACTTCATCCTCATTGACGGGAGGACCGGACTTCTGGACGGGATTGACAGGGCCGAGTTTACCAGGAGAGTCTGCAGGCGGAGGGAAGCCGTCGGCGCCGATGGGGTAATCGTAATCGAATCTTCCCACAGAGCAGATTTTTCCTGGGATTTCTACAACTCAGACGGAAGCGCAGCCGAGATGTGCGGAAATGGCGCCAGGTGCGCTGCCCGCTTTGCCCATATGAAGAGGATCTCGGGGAGGGAGATGACCTTCGAGACGCTTGCGGGGATCATATCGGCCAGGGTTTCCGGGTCCACCGTCAAGGTGAAACTGACAGACCCCCTTGATTTCGTCAAGATGGGAACCCTCAAAGTTGACGGAAAGCATTACCATTTCAGCTTTATCAACACGGGTGTTCCCCATACGGTTCTCGTTACCGCTGACCTTCAAAAGGCAGATGTGGAAGGGCTGGGGAGAAAGATACGGTTTCACCGGAGGTTCAAAGGTGCCGGGACGAACGTGAACTTTATAGAGGTGAAAGAGGGCATCGTCCACGTGAGGACCTACGAAAGGGGAGTCGAGGGGGAGACCCTCGCCTGTGGCACGGGTTCCGTAGCCTGCGGGATCGTGGCATACCACCTCGGGTTGACTGATACTCCCGTTCGGGTTCAATCGAAGAGCGGAGAAAAACTCGACGTGGATTTTCTGCCTCTCAAGAAGGGAGCCCGGAACGTATACCTGACAGGAACGACAGCCCTGGTGTGTGAGGGAAAAATCAAGAAAGAGGCCTTAACCTAATGAAAAAGGGGGAAGCTATGTTCCATGGAGCAATCGTAGCCACAGTAACGCCATTCAAGAAGGGGAGGGTGGATTTTCCGTCCTTGAGAAAATTGATAAACAGGCAGATACAGAGCGGAACCGACGGTATCGTTCCCTGCGGTACGACGGGTGAGTCAGCCACGCTCTCCTACGATGAGCACAAGAAAGTGATAGAGGAGACGGTGAAGGCGGTGAATAAGCGCGTACCGGTCATCGCGGGGACAGGGTCCAATAACACGGATGAAGCCATCATGCTGACGAAACATGCAAAAAAAGTGGGTGCCGATGGTGCGCTGGTAATCACGCCCTATTACAACAAGCCTACCCAGGAAGGGCTGTTTCAGCATTACAAGAAGGTGGCAGATTCAGCCCGGATACCCATCATCATGTACAACGTTCCGTCCCGCACCGGCGTAAACATGCTCCCCGAAACGGTTGCACGCCTTGCAAAGGTAAAATACATCGTCGGTATCAAAGAGGCGTCGGGGGACCTGAATCAGGTCTGTGAAATCATAAGAACGACTCCTTCGTCCTTTTCCGTCCTCTCGGGAGACGACTTTCTTTTCTATCCCATGCTGTGCGTGGGGGGCAAAGGGGTTATCTCCGTTACCTCAAATGTGGTTCCGGAAGAGATGGCGGGGATTTACGATGCCTTTGTCGCCGGGGACATGGAAAAGGCGAAAAGAATCCATTACCGCCTCATGCCGCTGTACGCGAGCCTCTTCGTAGAGACAAACCCGATACCCGCCAAAGCCGCACTGGGGATGATGGGGATCATCCAGCCCGATGTCAGGTTACCCCTGACCCCTATTTCGGCGGGCGGCAAAAAGGCAGTTGGAGGGGTGCTCAAGGCTCTCAAAATTCGATAGGTGGGAGGGACTGATGATAAAGGTTATCGTCGCGGGGGCTGCCGGGAAGATGGGCAGGGTTCTATCCAGGGTGATCCTGAATGAGTGTGACGACATGCAGATCGTCGGTGCCCTGGAAGCAGACTCTTCCAGATACCTGGGGGAGGATGCGGGGATCCTCGCTGGGACAATCTCGGCCGATGTCTCCGTTACATCCGACTTCCTGGAAGCTGCGCGGGGTGCTTCTGTCATGGTCGACTTTACCGAGGCGCGGGCTTCCGTGGCAAATGTGCGGGCAGCGGCAGAATCCGGGCTGGCGGCCGTGGTGGGCACCACCGGATTTACTGCTGAACAGAAATCCGAAATCGAAGGATATGGCAGGAAGATTCCCCTCGTCGTCGCTCCCAACATGAGCGTGGGAGTCAACCTGCTCTTCAAGGTTGTCAGGGATGTAGCGAAAGTTTTGGGGAGGGACTACGATGTGGAGATGTTCGAAGTTCACCACCGGTTCAAGAAGGATGCCCCTTCGGGAACTGCTGTTCGGCTGGGGGAAATAGTTGCGGATGAACTGGGTTTGACACTGGAAGAGGACGGAGTCTTCGGTCGGCGGGGTATCATCGGCGAAAGGAAAAAGGACGAAATCGGCGTGATGACACTGAGGGCAGGGGATGTGGTGGGAGAGCACACGGTGATATTCGGCGGAATCGGAGAGAGAGTCGAGATCACCCACAGGGCGCACACGAGAGAGACCTTTGTGCGGGGTGCGATCCGGGCGATCCGATGGGTGATGGAGAGAGAACCGGGGGTGTATGACATGCAGGACGTGCTCGAAATCAAGTAAGAGAGGGCAGAATGAAGATACTTCGTTTCGAAAAGTATGGAGCCGCCAAGTATGGCATTTTCGACCCCACTAACAACCAGATACGGGAACTTTCGGGAACTCCCTACGGGAGCATCAATATAGCCGATCCCACTCACAGGATAGAAGATGTGAAAATACTGCCGCCAACGGAGGGGGGGAAAGTCATCGGTGTTGCTTTGAACTACCGGGACCACGCGAAAGAGCTGGGAAGGAAAATTCCCGATGAGCCCCTGATATTTTTCAAGCCCCACTCTGCCCTGATTGGACACGGCGACAATATCATACTTCCCAAGAGCTGCGGGAGGGTCGATTATGAAGGAGAGCTTGCCGTGGTAATCGGAAGAAAGGGAAAGTCGATTCCCGAAGACGAAGCGAGGAAGTACATTCTGGGATACACATGCTTCAACGACGTGACGGCGAGGGACCTGCAAACGAAGGACACGCTCTTTGCAAGGGCCAAGGGATTCGATACCTTCGCTCCTGCAGGCCCACACGTGGAAACCGACATTGAACCGGACGACCTCCCGATAAAGGTGTACGTCAACGGGAACCTGAAGCAGGATGGGTCGACGAGAAAAATGATATTCGATGTCTACACCCTCATCGCCTTTATCAGCGATATCATGACGCTCTATCCGGGTGACATGATCGCAACGGGGACCCCTCCGGGCGTGGGGGCTTTGAAACCTGACGATATCGTTGAGGTTCAAATTGAGGGTATCGGCAGGTTGGCCAACAAGGTGGCACATTTTCTGGAGACTACAGAATCATGAAAATCTCAAAGAGTGGAGGTGCTGGAAATTGAGCGATCTTGCTAAGAGGGTGAAGAACTTGCCGCCGTATCTGTTTGCGGAGCTTGACAGGAAAAAGGAACTGGTAATGAAGAGCGGTGTTGATGTCATCGACCTGGGAGTGGGTGACCCCGATCTGCCAACGCCCGCCTTTATAACGGGAGCAATGACAAAGGAGGTTAGGAAGGGTGAGAACCACCGGTACCCGTCTTACCTCGGCACAATCAAGTTCAGGACAGCTGTTTCTGACTGGTACAGGAAGAGGTTCAAGGTTTCCCTCG
>JBFFNJ010000217.1:0-3748 GCA_041563215.1 Candidatus Deferrimicrobia bacterium
AGCGACGACAGCAATACGCCGCGATGGCTGATCGACTTGTCGCCCGGCAAAAACAGCTCTCCCTTGAGGGCCCTGGTACTTTTCTTCATCTATATGGAATCCCTCTTTTTCTTCGAAAGGTTGAAATACCTGTTCATCCCCGGAACATCCTCTCCCCTGATCAGAGTCTCGAGCTGGGACAGATTCTTTTTGAAATGCCTCAGCGCCATGACGATCTCCCTCTTGTTTTCCACCATGATCTCCGACCACATGGTCGGGTCCGATGATGCTATCCTCGTAAAATCTTTGAAACCACCGGCAGAATACCCGAGGGGCAACTCAGAATCGAATGTGGCAACGGCATGGACAAGGGAGTATGCCACAATATGCGGGAGGTGGGAAACGAAGGCAAAAACGTGGTCGTGGTATCCTGCCTCTACCTCGAGAACGCGTGCGCCCGTCCTCTTCCACAAGCTCTTCACCATCCTGATTTTACTTGCCGGGGTGCCCGTGTAAGGGGTAAGAAATACAACCCGCGACTTGAAGAGGTCACCGAAGCAGTTCTCGTAACCGGACTTTTCTGTCCCCGCGATAGGATGCCCGCCGACAAAAAACGGCCCCTTCGTGAATTCACTCAGCTCGTCGCATATCGGCTTCTTTACGCTTCCGCAATCTGTAAGAATGGCGTCTGTTCTCAGTCTCGCTATCAGCTTTTTCCCCACCTCCTTGCTTCGTTCAACCGGAATGGCAAGAAAGAGAACGTCCAACTCTTCGTATTTGGTCCCCTTGAGCACCTCCGTTATCGTGCCATCTTTAAGGGACATATGTAACCTTTTCCTGTTTCTGTCATAACCCATTATCGTCAGGTCCGGTGATGACCGTGAAAGTGCTTTGGCCAGCGACCCACCGATCAGGCCGAGGCCGTAGATTCCCACGTTCAACTTCTTCAATGTTACACCCTCCTCCCCACCGCACCGGCAACTGCACCCGCTTTTCTCATCATCTCGGCAAATAACTCCGGCCTGAGGGATTGAGGTCCATCGGACAGGGCTTCTTCGGGTTTCGTGTGGACCTCGACCATTATGCCGTCAGCCCCGGCCGCAATAGCCGCTGCCGAAAGAACTTGAACGAGTTCGGCCTTTCCTGAAGCGTGTGATGGATCCACGATCACCGGGAGATGTGTCAGTTGCTTCAACACGGGCAGCGCGCTGATGTCCAATGTGTTTCTCGTCGAGGTCTCGAAGGTTCGGATACCTCTTTCACAGAGTATGATCCTCGCGTTTCCCTGAGAAGCGATATACTCAGCAGACATGAGCAGCTCGTGTACCGTGGCGCTCAGCCCTCTCTTTAGAATAACCGGCTTGTCTGCTTTGCCCACTTCTGTCAGAAGCCGGAAGTTCTGCATATTTCTCGCCCCTATCTGGATTATATCCGCGTACTTCAAGAGGAGATCGATATCTCTCGTATCCATGAGCTCCGTGGCAACGGGGAGCCCGGTCCGCTCCCTTGCCTCGGCCAATATCTTCAACCCTTCCTCCCCGAGCCCCTGGAAGCTGTAAGGAGAGGTCCTGGGTTTGAATGCCCCACCCCGCAAAAAGGCTGCGCCCGATTTTTTCACACTGTCTGCAATTTCAAGCATCATATCCCGTCCCTCGACGGAACAGGGGCCGGCGATTACAACAACCTCTTCACCGCCGATAACTTTGTCCCCCACCCGTAACACCGTGTCTTCTTCCTTGAATTCCCTGCTCACGAGTTTATAGGGCTTCAGGATAGGCATGACTTTTTCGACACAATTCATCACCTCGAAAAAGGCCGCGTCAACCTTCCGCTCATCACCAATTGCGCCAATGATGGTTCTCTCGACTCCCTTTGAAAGATGAACCTTGAGCCCCAGCTCCTTTACCCTGTTTTCCACACTCTCTATTTCTTTCTCCGTGGCTCCGGGTTTGAGCACTATGATCATTTCATTCCCTCCTTGTGTGTGTATCTATGATTTTCTCAGTATCTTTTAGAATATCTTCCCGGTTTTCTTGGATTTTTCTCTGGATCCCCGCATCACGCAGCGCGGGGATAGGAGCCAAGAAGCTTGAAATAGTCACAGAGGATTCTCATCTCATTTCTGGCGGAAGCAATATTAGCGTCTGTTATCTGGCCCGCCATATCGAGGAAGAAGAGATATTCCCACGCCCTTTTCTTTACCGGCCTCGACTCGATCTTGGTCAGGTTGATATCGTATTTTGCAAATGGCTCCAGTATCTTGTGCAGCGCTCCCACCTCATCCTTGACGGAAAATATGATCGAGGTTTTGTCCCAGCCGGTTTTTTCGGGGGTTGTCTTCCCGATTATAATAAACCTTGTGATATTGTTGATGTTGTCCTGTATGTTCTTCTTCAATACCTGCAACCCGTAGAGCTTGCCGGCACCTTCCGCCGCCACGGCAGCAGAGGAGGGATCCTCTGACACAAGCTCCGCTGCCTTTGCCGTGCTCTCCACATGAAATACGGGAACTCCCTTGAGATTTTTTTCAAGCCAGTTCCTGCACTGGGCTATGGCATGCGGGTGGGAATATACCTTCTTTATGTGCTCCATTTCTCCCGTGACCGAGAGCAGGGAGTGAGATATCTCGAGGATGATCTCCCCCGTGATATTTATGTTGTGCTCCACAAACATGTCGAGGGTGTTGCTGACGATGCCCTCTGTGCTGTTTTCGATAGGCACCACGCCGAACTCGACTTCCTTGCGGTCCACTGATTCAAATACCTCCGCCACATTGATCACGGGGACGAGGTCAGCGCTCTCGCCAAACTGGGTTATGCATGCCATGTGGGTAAAGGTAGCCTTCGGCCCGAGAAAGCAGACGCGCATCCTTTTTTCCAGGGATATGGAGGCCGAGATGATTTCTCTGAAAATTGTGCGAACGGCTTCTGTCGGAAATGGGCCGGTGTTGAGTTTGCTCAGACTCTCAAGAATCTCCGTCTCTCTCTCCGGGACGTAAACCCTGAGATTGTGCTTCTTTTTCAATTCGCCAACGGCAATAGCAATACTTGCTCTTCTGTTGAGCAACTCAAGAATATCCCTGTCCAGCTTATCGATCTTATCTCTGTATTGTGCGAGAATCTCAGACCAGGAATTCATTTTTTTGGATTCTTGGCTTCCCCTATTTTTCTGTATTTTTCATATCTCCTTTGCAATAGTTCTTCCGTATCAAACACCCTGACCTCGGAAAGGGCCTCCAGAAGATGCTCCTTCAAGATACTCGCAGCTTTTTCCGGATTCCTGTGGGCCCCTCCATCCGGCTCGGGGACGACTACGTCTACCACCCCAAAACCTTTCAGGTCCGGGGCCGTTATTTTCATGATATCCGCTGCCGTCTCTCCCTTCCCGGCGTCCTTCCAGAGTATCGACGCACACCCCTCCGGGGAAATGACCGAGTAGATAGAATATTCCATCATCAGGATGATATCGCCTATGCCGAGGGCAAGCGCTCCCCCCGATCCTCCCTCCCCGATAACGGCTACGATGACAGGGACGATCAACCCGGACATCTCGATCAGGTTTCTGGCTATCGCCTCCGCCTGCCCCCGCTCCTCGGCACCGAGGCCGGGAAATGCCCCGGGAGTATCGACGAAGGTTACTATGGGCAACCTGAATTTTTCGGCCAACTTCATGACCCGGAGAGCCTTCCGGTAACCCTCTGGATGGGCCATGCCGAAGTTACGGTGAATCTTCTCGTTTGTCGTTCTGCCTTTCTGTTGGCCGATCAAGA
>JBFFNJ010000218.1:0-3737 GCA_041563215.1 Candidatus Deferrimicrobia bacterium
AGCTTCGACCAGGTTTCCAAGTTCTACGAGGCGCCGCTGCAGGTGAAAGCCAACGGCGGGATATTCCTCATCGACGACCTCGGGCGCCAGCTCGTCAGACCATTCGATCTCCTCAACCGGTGGATCGTTCCCCTGGAGAAGGCGCGCGACTACCTCACCCTCCAGAACGGGAAGAAGTTTGAGGTTCCTTTCGACCAAATCATCCTGTTTTCGACGAACATCGAGCCTCGCGAACTGGCCGACGAGGCATTCCTCCGAAGGATCGGATACAAGATCAAGATCGACTACCTTAGGGAAGAGGAATTCGTGGCAATCTGCCAGCAGACGAGCGAACGCCTGGGCCTCAAGTTCCAAAAGGAAACCATCCGCTACCTTCTCGACGAGGAGCATGCGATGCGAGGACTTCAACTGAGCGCATGCCATCCCAACGACATACTGAGCAGGGTGGTGGAGATCTGCCAGTACGAGGGCGTGCCGCCGAGAATGGATAACGAACTGATCACGCGCGCCTGCAGGGATTACTTCACGGAGTTGTGACGGTCATGATGAACGATTTGTCATGCGTCGACACGATGGATAGATGGCAGGGCCGGGTCCTTCGTTGGATGATGGGCCTCTCGGTCCTGTTTCATGCCGGGGTGATCCTTCTTGGGTCGACCGTTACGTCCCTCTTTCCTCCGATGGCGAGTTACCCTGTGGTGACCGTGGAACTGACGGACGCCCCGATGTCGACGCTTCCCGAGGAAAAGCCCGCTCCCCCCCCCTCCCCTCCCGTCCGTAAGGCCGTCGCATCCCCATCCCGTCAACGTGTTCCATCCCCTCCCGTTGCTGCAAAACCATCCCGGGCCGAGAAATGGCTGAAAAAACTGGATGCCGGCCTGGCAAGAGTACCCGACGAGGCCCCCGTATCCCGGAAAATGGGGAAACACGGCGGGATACCCGTACGCCACTGGGAAAACGAGGCGGCTCCCCGTCCGGGTGATTTCGCTCCCGCCGTGGCCCCGGAAAACAAGTCACTCCTCAGGCAGATTTCCGACCTGGAGGGAAAAGTCAGGACCAGCGGGGTTCCCGGAGTGGGGGTGGGGGAGGAGGTGGAGATCTCGGCAATGTTCGGGGGGTCAGGGACATTGGGGGGAGACCCGATTCCCCCCTGGATCCGGGACATGATACGGAAGATAGTGCAGGGGCACCTTCCCGAACTGGAGACGCTCTATTCCGCCGCCTTCCGCCGGGACCCCGCGATCCGGGGGAGACTCCTGATTCGGTTTCGCATTGGCCCATCCGGGAAGGTCATCCTGGCCGAGCCCGGGGGATCTTCCCTGCGGAATGACAGATTCATCGAAAGCGTTTTGACAAAAGTGCGGGGATGGACCTTCGACCCGACCGACGGACGCACCGTGGAAGTCCTGTATCCCTTCGTTTTCATTGCCCCGACCTAATAAGGTCAAGGGAATCGGTTGCATGGAGAAAAACCCAAGTTACTTCATCCCCTCAATCGGTCAGTTCCTCTTCCTGGTCGTCTTTCTCGTTCTGTCGTTTTCGCCCGCGGGGAAAAACATGCTCGCCGACGCGGACACGGGATACCACATCCGGGCGGGGGATTATATTCTGGAGAATCGTACGGTTCCGAAGCACGATATTTTTTCCTACCATTCTCCGCCTCTTCCCTGGACAGCCCACGAGTGGCTTTCCGAGGTCGTCATGGCGGTCCTTCACCGGATTTCCGGCCTCACGGGGGTGGTGGTTTTTTTTTCCTTTCTGATATCCCTGACCTATGCCCTCCTGTTCCGGTACATGCGGGTCTACAAGAGGAACATCGTTTTTGATGTCCTGATCATCCTGCTCGCGTTGGTATCCTCTCAGATCCACTGGCTCGCCAGGCCGCATATTTTCTCTCTGTTTCTCATGGTAGTCTGGTACCAACTTCTCGATGCACACCAGAACGATCGAGACGGCCGTCTGTATCTGTTGCCCCTGATCATGCTTCTTTGGGTAAACCTTCATGGAGGGTATCTCACGGGGTTTATCCTGACGGGGGTCTACTTTCTGGGAAATATCACCGTATATTTCCGATCGAGGGAGGAAGAGAAGGACCGGTCATTCCGGAAAGCCAAATACCTGGGATATGCCATCGTCGCCTGCCTGCTTGTCGCCCTTGTGAACCCATATGGTTATCGGATTCTGCTCTTCCCTTTCCGGCTGGTCACGGACAAGTACATCATGGACAACGTGAATGAATTTCTTTCTCCAAATTTCCACAAGCCGATGCCGTTTAAGTATCTGCTGCTGGTGCTCATGGGCATTCTTGCGATATCGAAGAGGCCACTCGATTTCATCGATGTCGTTCTCGTCCTGCTGTTCACGAACATGGCACTTTACTCGGCGCGGTATATTCCCCTGTTCGCCATCGTAGCGGCCCCGGTCCTGTCCAAACAGGCGGAGTCTCTGCTCGCCATCGCCCAGGAGAACAGGTGGACTTCTTCCCTGAAGAAAAGGGCAGGGAGAATCGCTGCGATCGACGCCTCAGCGCAAGGATACGGATGGCCCACCGCGGGAGCATTGATGGTGGTTTTCCTCGTCGCTATCGGCGGTATCGAGTTCCGTTTCGACGAGACAATCAAGCCGGTCGCGGCCGCAGAGTTTTTGAAGAAAGAGCATATTGATGGCCACATGTACGACAATGACGAATTCGGGGATTACTTGATCTACGCCGCCTACCCACAGTACAAGGTATTTTTCGACGGCAGGAGCGACATGTACGGGACGGAGCGGCTGAAGGAGTTTCAGAAATTCACCGTTTTTGCCCCAGGATGGGAGAAAATCGTCGAGAAATACGACATCCGCTGGTTTTTCATCGGCTCGGACTCTCTGCTTACCCGATACCTGTTCGAAAAAGAGGAATGGAAGCTGATCTATTCCGACAATGTTGCGAACATCCTCGTGAAGAACAGCGAGGAATATCGGTATCTGATCGATAAATACCGGGATGTCAAGCCTGTCGTCCGGAAAGACGAAAGCGAGGAGGAGGAATGACTTTGACTGTCCCTTTCGAACGCCGAATGGCCGGGAAACATGTCGAGAGCGGAATCCCCAAATAACCGAAAGGATTTCCTTCCCTGGCTTTTCTTTTTTCTTGCCATCGCTACGAGAGTTCCCTTCACGAGCAAGTACCTGCTGAACATGGATTCCTGTCAATTTGCTCTGGCGCTGGAAAAGTTCGATATTACTGTCCACCAGCCCCATCCTCCCGGGTATTTTCTGTACATCATGCTGGGTAGGCTACTGAATTTCTTCATCGCCGACCCGAATACCGTTTTCGTAACCATCAGCGTGTTCTTCAGTGGGCTCACGGTTGCCTCCGTCTATCTCTTGGGGAAGGAAATGTTCGAAGGGAAAGTCGGGATCGTCGCAGCATTGCTTGCGCTATCCAGTCCCTCACTATGGTTCCATGGGGAGGTTTCCCTTACCTACATCATGGAAGCATTTTTCAGCACGCTCGTCGCATTGTTCTGCTGGAGGATCCTGAAAGGGCAGGAGAAGTATCTGTGGATCGCGGTTGTCACCCTCGGCGTGGCGGGGGGGATCAGGCAAAACACCCCTGTTTTTCTTCTCCCGGTATGGCTATATTCCGTGAGGAACATCCCCCCCAGGAAAATCGTCGCTTCTCTGGGCGTGCTATTGTTCACATGCCTGCTCTGGTTCCTCCCGATGGTGTGGATGAGCGGTGGGTGGGACGC
>JBFFNJ010000219.1:0-3711 GCA_041563215.1 Candidatus Deferrimicrobia bacterium
CGTGTCCCTGATCATTTTGAGCGGGCTGCTCCTGGAACGGGTCGTCTTCCTGGCGCCCCAGGTCACCCTCTCCCCGGGAGCGCTGATCATCGACTTTCTCTGCCTCTCTTTTCTCTTTGTCATGCTCGTCATGAAAAAACAATCCCGGGTCCCGGGTCCCGAGTCCTGAGGTACATAGAGAAAGCAAAACCAAGATAGCACAGGGTAATTCGGAAATCGGAATGGGGAATGAAACCCAAGAACAACAGAACGTCAGAACAACAGCACCAAGGTATCGAATGGTAATGCGGAGTTCGGAATTCGGAAATCGGAATGAAAACCAAAAAGATTGAGGAGTTAAGAGGTTGAGAATATGAGATTTGCTGAATCTCTAATCTTCCAATTCTCTTGTCTTCTTTTTTTCTATTCCGCACTCCGCATTCTGCATTCCGCATTGCCAGGTTTCTTTGGACTATGAACTATGAACTATGAACAACCATCTCATGGGACTTGTTTTTGACTGACCAACTCGTCATACTGGCACTTTTGTGGATTGCTTACTGTACGATCCACAGCCTGCTCATCGCCGATCCCGTAAAAGTCAGGGCTGAGGCGATCCTGAGGGAGCGGTTCGGCTATTACCGGCTCTTCTTCAATGTCCTGAGCGCGGTCCTGCTCGTCCCCGTGGTGCTCTACGCCGCGCGGATCGATTCCCGACCGATTTTTCGCTACCGTGGGGCGTGGATAACCATCCAGGTATTTCTTTTATCCGGCGGCACCATTCTCTTTTACCTGGGAGCGAAGGCCTACGACATGAAAGAGTTTCTCGGGCTGCGGCAGATCAGGGGAGGCGAGAGTAGCGCGGGCGGGGACCTTTCCACGCGGGGGGTTCTGGGATTCGTGCGACACCCCTGGTACCTGGCGGCGATCATGGTCATCTGGGCCAGAAACATGGGCACGAGGGAGCTGACGACGAACCTGATCCTCACGGCGTATTTGATCATCGGCTCTTACCGGGAGGAGAGAAGGCTCGTCAAAAGCTTCGGGGACCGCTACAGAGAGTACCAGGGGGAAGTGTCCATGCTCCTGCCCATCAAATGGCTGAAAAAAAGAATTACGGCATGAAAGAGCTGTCAATTTTCAGGATTACGCATTAACGCGTTTTTTTAAGCTACGCGCTACGACTGGCTTATTGCGCTGTTTGCGCTATCCCCATGATTATATAAAATATATCCGTATTATCGATTTCCCCTTCGAACTGCTCGGCACCGTCGCCAAGGGCATAAACGGGAACGTTCTTTTCGGTATGTCCCCTTGTTTCCCAGCGCACATCGGGAATTGACCCGTTGCCCCTGTTTTCGAGAACGGCAAGCCCACCCGTTTCATGATCGGCAGTTACGATTATCAGCGTGTCGTCCCGTCCCTCCGCCCAGTCCATCGCCACCCGGACCGCATTTGAAAACTCGATCGTCTCGTAAATAGCTCGCTCGATATCGTTTGCGTGGCTCGCATGGTCTATTCTCCCCCCTTCGACCATGAGGAAAAAACCGCTCGGCCCATTATCCAAAATCGAAAGAACGGTGGATGTCATCTCCGACAGGTGGGGGAGAGAGCCCAGCCCGGCATATTCATAGGGCATATTACCGTGCCCAAAAAGCCCCCACAGGAGCGTGACATTTTCCGTATCTTGTGCCAGCATGCTCTCCCGGTCGGTGACGATTCTGTAGCCGGCCCGCGATGCCATCTCTTTCGTGATGTGGCGTGCGCCACCGAATACCACGTTCGGCCTTGATCTATCGAGATAATCGCTCACGATGTCGGAAAAGTTGTTTCGATCCGGCACGTGTGCGGCGAACGCCGCAGGTGTGGCGTGTGCCACGAAGGTGGTGGTGACCAGCCCTGAGAACTGGCCCGATTCCTGGAAATACTCCGCTATCGTTTTGAGCGGTTTCCCATCTCCGGGAAGAAGGACGCTGATTACGCCGTTTGAAACCTTCGTGCCCGTAGCCATTGCGGTGCTCGCTGCGGCCGAGTCGGTAACCTTGCCATATATGTTGGCCGTGGTCACGCTACCGTGATAGGGGAACGATTCGAATGAGAGGGAGCCTGGCGTTTTGTTTCGGTACATTCCCGCGGCCTTTACATGCTCGAAACCCATTCCATCGCCGATAAACAGGATAACCTGCTTCCTCTGGATTTTTTGAGGGGCTTCCGGGAGAGGGGCTCTTATGTGGTGGCAGGTTGATGCGAGAAAAACGCAAACCAGGAGCAGTGAGTATCTTCGAAAAAAGCGCATCGAAATACCCTTACACAAATAGATACAGCTTTACCAGCGTATTGTGAACCAGGAACAATCTTTGGTGATTGGCTTATGGTTTTTCCAAACGCCGGTCGCTTGGATATTCGAATCTATATAACAGTTTTCCATTTCTGGTTCAATCGGAAACCGGAAACCCTAAACCGGTGCTCTTCTGCTTTCTGAGGTTCTGCTTTCTGCTGTTCTGACGATCTGATGCTTCAGGTTTTCATTCCGCAATGCCATGTTTCTTTGAACTACGAACTATGAACTAACCAGGCTTCTACTCTATGTACTTATGCCCTTCCGCCGAAAAACCGCTTTCGTTCCCCGCTGTGTCGTATGACGTCAGGGCGAAATAGAACTTCCCCGTGGGGAGGTTTTTCACGGTGTAGGAGGTAACGTTGCCCACGTCGATTACGTGGGAGTAATTCCGCGATGACATGCCGTAATAGACCCTGTATCCGGCGAGGTCGTCCGCTGCCGACCCGTCCACGTTGGTCGTGGGTGGTTGCCATCTGAGCGTTACGTCCGACGTGTCCGTGGTGAACTGTTCGACGTCTCCCTTCATCGTCCCGGCCTGGCTCGAGACTGCGATCCGGTAATAATAGGTCTGCCCCTGGCCAAGCCCCGAGATGGTGTGCTGGACATCCCGGTACACGGTCCCCGAACCCATGCTCTGTTTTGCCGTCTTGTTTGAAAGGGACGATGATGACGTCCCCCACTCGAACCAGGCTTCCGTGGCAAAACCGTTGGGGTTTACCTTGCCGTTTAAGTTGGCGCCCGTGGTGGTAATCCACGTGGCGGGGTAGGTCGCTGCTCCCGGCGGTGTCAGGGGGAGAGTGGTGGTGAAGCTCAAAGTGTTTCCCTTCATCGTCCCGGCGACGTTTGCCGCCACGATGCGGAAGAAGTAAGTAGTCCCTGGGCTAAGCCCACTAAGGGAAGCTCTGAGTGCCGTTGCCGAAGTTCCGGACCCGACATCCTGCCTCGGGGTCTTTTGTGTAAGTGACGATGAGTTCGTCCCCCACTCGAACCAGGCTTCCGTGGCGAAGCCGCTGGGGTTTACCGTGCCGTTTATCACGGCGCCTCCGGTAGCGACCGAGGTTGCCGGCGTCGTTTTTGTCCCCGGCGGCGCGGGGAGCGTATCCGTGGTAAAGCTCTCCGTGGACCCCTTCATCGTACCGCCACCGCTTGCTGCCGCGATACGGAAGAAGTAGGTCGTCCCCGGTTCAAGCCCGCTCAGGGTGGACGCTAACGGTGTCGGGGAAGATCCGGACCCGGCGCTTTGCTTCGGCGTTTTGTTTGGCATGGATGATGCACCCGTCCCCCACTCGAACCAGGATTCCGTCGCGGAGCCGTTGGGGCTTACCATGCCGTTTAGTTTTGCTGCGTCAGTGCTGACTGAGGTTGCCTGTCCCGTTGATGCGCCGGGGGGC
>JBFFNJ010000220.1:0-3703 GCA_041563215.1 Candidatus Deferrimicrobia bacterium
GAGGAGGGCTACAAGGGGCTGGTCACGGGCAAACCGCTCCTGCTGATACTTGCGCGGGGCGGAGAGTACCAGGAGGGAACGCACGCTGCGACATTTGACTACCAGAGATATTACCTGGACCTCATCTTCAGATTCATCGGCTTTGAAGACATAAAGGAAATCATATTCGTCGAACCGACCCTTGCCGGGGGCAAACAGGTGGCGGAGGAGAGACTTAAGGAAGCAATAGAGAAGGCAAGAGCCCAGGCCAGAGACTTCTGAACCCCCGGGACACAGCAGAAATACCCTTCTTGAGAGTGGCAAAGGGTGCCGATTCTTGCCCGCAGAAAGTGCACCATGGACAGGGGAAGGTTAATCATTTCAGAGAACCGGAGAGCTCCCCGGTAGGCGAACGGGCATGCGAACAAAAAAATATGAGTTGACTTGTCCTGTTTCGATAGGGTAAATAGGTTTCTCAAGGATGGGGGGCTGCTTTTCCGGGCATCTTCACCTGGAGTGCAGTCCGTCTGCGTAATCCCCACGGTTTCAACTGAGTGGAGAGGGAGTTAAGTTTGGCATGAAAAATTGGCAGTTTCCCTTTGACCCGAGGAGGATCCTCACCACCATGCAAGATTTCCTGAAAAAGGTTCCCGATCAGAAGAACAGTTTTTTCCAGAAGTTCCCCGACGCTTTGCTGAGAATAATTTTTGTTTTCGCCGTTTTTATCTTCGGGGCGATGTTCATAATAAAGTTCATCATACCGCCTCCCTTGAAGGATACGAATATCCAGTGGGCAGCTACCGAGGAAAGGGAAGCGGCAAAGGAGATCAGATACGCGGGGGCAGTCGCCTGCGCAGAGTGCCACGAGGATGAATATGCGCTGAAAAAGACGGGGTACCACAGAAACCTCTCCTGTGAGACCTGCCATGGACCCGCCTACGGGCACACCCAAGATCCGGACGAAGTAACGCCCCAGGCGCCCCGGGAAAGGAAGTTCTGTCCTCTCTGCCACACCTACAACCAGTCGAGGCCGAGGGGGTTTCCCCAGATAAACCCCGCCGCTCACAACCCGTTGAAACCGTGCATCTCCTGTCACGACCCTCACGACCCGAAACCGCCCACCATTCCGAAGGAGTGCTCCGCGTGCCACGGAGATATAGCGAGAACCAAGTCGCTCTCCCACCACGTCACCCTGGAGTGCACGACCTGTCACAACGTGCCCGAGAAGCACAAGGTATCGCCGAGAAGTTATCAGCCCTCGAAACCCGACAGCAGGGAGTTCTGTGGAAAATGCCACGGTCCGGCATCGAAGATCAAGGGTCCGCCGAAGGTAGATCTCGAGACCCACGGGGAGAAATATCTCTGCTGGCAGTGCCACTACCCGCACCTGCCGGAGGTAGAATAGTGAACAGAAGACGGTTTCTCAAAGATCTGATGACCTGCGTCGTATCGGGAGGGCTGTTCGGCGGGACCCTGCTCAAGGGCGTCGCCCGGGCATCGGTCATCGAAGCGGGAAAGAAGACCCTCTACGGTTTCGGCGTGCAGGTAGACAAGTGCATCGGGTGCGTCAGGTGCGTTGCGGCCTGCAAGAACGAAAACAACGTGCCGAAGGAACCGTTCTTCTTCAGGACCTGGGTGGAGCGCTACATCATAAAGCAGGACGGGGAAACCATCGTCGAGGCCATCGGCATCCTCCCCCATCAGGAGGCGGAGGTCATCACCGAGAAGAACGTGCTGCGGAGCTTCAACGTACCGAAGCTCTGCAACCAGTGCGCCCATCCACCCTGCGTCCAGGTGTGCCCCGTGGGGGCGACATTTTCCACCGAAGATGGCGTCGTTCTCGTTAACGACAAGACCTGCGTCGGCTGCCGCTACTGCATCCAGGCCTGCCCTTACGGCGCACGATACCTCCACCCCGAAACCCACACGGCTGACAAGTGCACCTTCTGCTACCACCGGGTCAAGAAGGGCCTGCTCCCCGCCTGCGTCGAGGTATGCCCGACCCAGGCCAGGCTCTTCGGAGACTTGAAAAGCCATGCAAGCCCCCTTACCCGGTTCAAGCGGATGAACAAGATCCACGTGCTGAAGCCGGGGCTCAACACGGAGCCGAAGGTCTACTATTCGAGCCTTGATGGAGAGGTACGATGATCGTAGAAATGACCCAGAAGTTATACGAGCTCCTCCCACAGATCGGGGGATATATCTATCCCAACGAGATAGAAATCCACTGGGGTCTCCTTATCGTCGTATACCCGTACGTGACGGGTATCGTCGCGGGCGCTTTCATCCTGGCCTCCCTCGTGAAGGTGTTCAACGTGAAGGAGGTGGAGCCGCTCTACCGGCTCTCCCTGCTCACCGCCCTCGCCTTCCTGCTCGTGGCGCCCCTTCCGCTCCTCTCCCATCTCGGACATCCCCTTCGCTCCTACGAGATGTTTCTCACGCCCCAGACCAGCTCTGCCATGGCGATGTTCGGGTTCGTCTACGCATGGTACCTGATGGTCGTTCTGCTGGTGGAAATCTGGTTCGTCTACCGGAAGGACCTCATCATATGGGCCGATGAAGGAAAACCCCCCATGCGCTGGATCCACCGCGTCCTCTCGCTCTTTTCCCGGGATGTGAGCGAGAAGGCCCTCGAGTTCGACGCAAAGGCCCTGAAGTTCATAACAATCATCGGTATCCCCTCGGCATTTCTCCTGCACGGATACGTGGGCTTCATCTTCGGCTCCATCAAGGCAAACCCCTGGTGGAGCAGCGTCCTCATGCCCATCGTCTTTCTCTTCTCTGCGATCGTCTCGGGCGTGGCGATCGTCATCTTCCTCTACATGATCATCATTCCCCTCCTGGGAAAGACGATCGATATGCAATGCCTCGACAAGGCGGCATCCTTCCTGTTCTATGCGGTCATCGTCGATTTCTCCCTCGAACTCCTCGATTTCATCCACCGTATCTACGAGAGCGAGGAGTCGATCAAGATACTCTCCGAGCTGGTCATGAACAAGCTCTTCCTGAGCCTGGTCATCATGCAGGTTCTCTTGGGCATGATCGTCCCCTTAGGGATCATGGTTATTATCAAAGTGTTTGATTTTAAAGATGAACTCAGAAAGCTGCTCTACTTCGTGACGGTCATTCTGATCCAGATCGGCATCTTCAGCACGAGGTGGAACGTCGTCATCGGCGGGCAGATGTTCTCCAAGAGCTTCAGGGGGCTTACGACATACAAGATGGATATCACGGGCCTTGAGGGACTGCTCTATTCCCTCGCACTGCTCATCCTGCCCTTCGTCATCCTCGCCATACTGCTGAAGATACTTCCCGCCTGGGGAAAAACGGGGGAAGAAGCCCTCGAATCGTGATGAAAAGAAAGGGGGCGCCATTCCCAAAGGGGCCCTGCACCTTTCTTCCGGCCTCCAGCACACGCTCTTATCGATAAAAAAAATGGCGGAGGGGGTGGGATTCGAACCCACGTGACGGCTCATCACCGCCAAGTCGATTTCGAGTCGACCCCGTTACGGCCAGACTTCGGTACCCCTCCGCGTTCGATTCCTGTTTCCGCCGGTAAATCCCGCCATATTAAAACAATATTGCTATTATTTCTAAGATTTCTTAATTGATTCTTGACATTATTAAGAATTTTAATTATATATTAAATTGCCTTTTATTGGAAGGGGGGGAAAAAAATGAAAGACGTCAAGCGGAGAAACACGCGGCAGAGGGCTGTTGTCTA
>JBFFNJ010000221.1:0-3663 GCA_041563215.1 Candidatus Deferrimicrobia bacterium
CATGCGCTCCGCTTCAAAGGCACGGGGCGTCAGCTATCTATTAGGTCGATTTTACGGGTGCAAAGTTTCAGGCAGATGGCGCCGTTTTCGGCTTCGCGGGCTTCTATAAAAAGATCACGCCGCAACGGGTCCGCGCACCTTTGGGAGAACGCTCGAAGAAGTACCGCAACAGACCCCCGTGCCGCACAAACCCGTTCAATCATCTCCCGTAATACTCGTCGAAGCCTTTTCCCAGGTTGCTGTAGGAGGAGCTCAGGGCCTCGGTTGAGTATACGCTCTTGGTAACCCCCGTTTTCGTGTCGACGACGAAAACCCCGTATCCTCTCGCCGCACTCCAGCTCGAAATCTGATATCTTCCCGGTTCCCCCTCCTTACCGCCCGCGGCGACAAGGAGCATCAGCCCCGCTGCCGCCAGCATGCCCAGAACGAAAAACTTCACTCTCTCCCAGTGATTCATCGTCTTTCTCCTTTCGTCTTCGGTTTGACCTGCCGATGCGCCGATCAATGCCCCAAGCCCTTTCTCTTTTCGATGATCGTGTACAGCCGGTAGAGAATGTAGGACTCGATTATCTCAAAGAGGCCCACGCCGATGAAAAGGCCACCGAGCAGGATCTTCCCGGACTGATCGAGCCTCATCCCCTTCGAGTAAAGGCCCAGGCCGATGAAAAAAAGGGCGATTCCCACGAGGTAACCCAGGTAGGGCCTCTTCGCCACCATCTCGAAGCACTCGTAAAACACCTTTTCCGAATCCGTCAAATTCATCGTCTCATGCTCCCTTTCTTTCCGTTTTCTCCGTTCACGCCTGCCGATAAAAAGCCGCCTTCAACGGGGCTACGTCCACCGTTCGATCGGTTCCTCACCCGGCTTTTCAAGAGAGCCTGCAAACAAAGCAACGGGGGAGCCGGGCCCGGAAACCAGAGGGGCTTCATCGATGGTGTTGATATGACGGACAGGGTCGAGCTTTTCCCCGAGGCAGAAAACGCCCACCCACAAACCCCCCTTCGCCGTGCGGACTATCTCGAAGCGGTCGTTTGGCCAGGTATCCTGTCCCGGTTCCACGTAGAGGGCATGCCCGTCACCGGGGTCTTCTGCGGGCCATTTTTCGCTCCCGATCTCTACCCTGAGTATGCGGCTCTCGCCGATAGCAAAATAGTACACTTTTGTGGCGTATTCATCTATCTCGACAACCACTTCCGACGCCCGGAACCGTGCCGCCTCAACCCTGTTCTCCTCGAGGGCCTCGATGAGCCGAAATTCCACGTCCAGCCGCTCTTTCCGCCACCTTACGTTTTCCATCGACAGAAGCGCCACGATGAGCAGGCCTGCGAGGCAGAAAACGAGCAAAACCGCCCCCGCAGCGGTACCCCGGAAAAAGTAAGCCAGCCCTCCCGAGGCGATGCTCATGATGAGACAGCCCAGCCAGGGGCCTTTCGGCTCTCTCGGCGGCCTCTCCATGGCGAGGTGCCTCTCAAAAACAGCCCTCTCCCGCTCGTTGAACTCCCGCGTAACGGTGTCTGTCATCTTTTTCCACACTCCCTCGGCGTCTCCTCGAGAATTTCGATAGCTTGCCCCCTCTTTGAAGATCATCGATCTACCTCCTATGGTAGCAGGAAAAAGGGGTCCTTTTTCGGGGAAGGCCGGGAGGGTCGGTCATTTGATTTTGACACTATCGTGGAAATATTCCTATAATGTAAATAAACGGCTCGTTCGTCTCTCCCGCACATCGGTTTCCAACCCTTTCAATTAAAACAGAAGAGAAGGGGACCCCCACCACAGGCACAAGCTCTTCTCACCGAGAGGAGGTGACTATCGCAGAAATCAGACTATCGGTGCCGGCATTGGTCTGTACCGCAGTGAAACCTCAACGAACAGAAAGGGGGAATAACCATGAAACGGACATTCCTTCCCATGTTCCTGGCAGTCATCCTGCTCGTTCCATTCATGGTGCAGTCAATGGAAAAATCAGAGAAGGAGGCCCTGGAAGGAAAGATCGCCGAACTAACGCAGCGTGTGGCTGATCTCGAGGCAAAGCTTCGTTTCGTGAGCGTGAGCACGGAATCGATCAGCGGCCTCGCCGGCCCCCACATGATCTTCGAAGGCGTCAACATCCACGTCCGCAGCGGCTCCGGTTCCACGAGCGATAACATCGCGCGGGGCGAACCCCTCTCCGGACTGGGCAACCTGGTGGTCGGCTACAACGAGATCATCCCCGGCGCGCCCATGCCCCGCACGGGCTCACACAACCTCGTAGTCGGACCGTGGCACGGCTTCAGCAGCTACAGCGGGCTGATCACGGGTTCCAACAACAAAACGAGCGCTCCCTTTGCATCGGTAACCGGGGGCACCTACAACGTGGCAAGCGGCACCCACGCATCCGTCACCGGCGGCAGCGGTAACGAAGCCAGCGGAAACCGATCCTCCATAAGCGGCGGCGGCAACAACATGGCCCGTGGCCTTTACGCCTCCATCAGCGGCGGCAGCCAGAACGAGGCCACCAGCCTGAATTCCTCGGTCAGCGGGGGCTGGGGTAACGTGGCAAGCGGCATATTTTCCTGCGTCAGCGGCGGCAGCAACAACTTTGCACGGGGAGACTTTTCAACCTGCAGCGGCGGGCGCGACGAGGGGGCGTACTGAAGCAAAACAGGGGGTGAGAAAGATTTCCGCCAATCCTGGCTCCCCCTCCCCGCGATCGGTTTTGCGGGGCCTCAGGGCTCCCCATTTCCGGGTAAGGGTGTGCCATACTCCCATCTCCCGTTCTGGCTCGAACCCTCACCATCCCGGATCGTAGCAGAATGAGTCCGGCCGGCAGCGCCTACCGATATTCCTGATCGAACAGGTCCGGGCGCTTACCCCTTACCCCCCGGAAGTAATCCCGGATTTTCGCCATATCCGCTTCGATGTCTCCCGACGGCTCGATGAGGGGCCCAAACAGGGTGGCCCGCTTCTCATAGTCGACCGCCACGAGCTGGATCGAAACACCCGCACCGGCGGCGATATGCCAGAATCCCGTTTTCCACTCCCGCACCCTCCTCCGTGTCCCCTCGGGGAAGATGGCAAGGATGAATGCATCGCTTTCCCTGAACCTCCTTACCATCCGTGACACGAGGTCGTGGGGCACAGAGCGGTCAATCGGGATGCCCCCCAGCCGGCGGATGAAGTATCCCAGCGGCCACCAGTCATAGGCGTCCGCTATCAACCAGGAGCTTCGAAAGCCCATCGCAATCATGGTGCCCATGTTCGTCACAAAATCCCAGGACGATGTGTGCGGGGCAAGGGCGATCACGAACTTGGACGCGTCGGGAAGCCGACCCTCGATTCGCCAGCGGCAGACGACGAGCAGCAACCGGCCGATGGATCTCGTCAGCCTGTTTCCAAACCGCGGGACCGCCTCCCCCACCGACGGCACATGCATGTCCTCGAGCATCGGTTTCCCACCATCCGATTTTAATTTTTGAGGCCCCTTATCGATGGCGTGCGTCTTGTATATTGCATTTTTACCCATTCACCTGTATTTGGCAAACCTTTGAACGGTACGTACGGTCCCTGTAGAATAGTTATATACGCTGTTTGGAATCCGGTCGAAGGGATGCGGCTCGAGCGCACAATACTTATCCTGGGGTGGGCAGGAGTTGCCATGATACTGGTGGACCTGCACGTGTACTC
>JBFFNJ010000222.1:0-3654 GCA_041563215.1 Candidatus Deferrimicrobia bacterium
GGATTGTCGACGAGTTCCGCAAAGAGCAGGGAATCGATCTGAGCCAGGACCGCCAGGCCTTACAGCGCTTGAGGGAATCCGCTGAAAAGGCCAAGATTGAGTTAAGCACTATGCTGGAGACGGAGATCAACCTGCCGTTCATTACCGCAGACGCTTCCGGCCCGAAACACCTCAGCATGAAATTGACCAGGGCGAAGCTGGAAACCATGATAGAGCAGATCGTTGCGCGTACCCTCGAACCCTGTAAGCTTGCCCTTTCCGATGCCGACCTGAAGGGAGACGACATAGATGAAATCATTCTCGTCGGGGGATCAACCAGGATTCCCAAGGTTCAGGAGGCAGTCAAAAATTTCTTCGGAAAAGAGCCCCACAAGGGTGTGAACCCAGATGAGGTCGTTGCCCTCGGAGCGGCGGTCCAGGCGGGGGTCCTCGGCGGTGAGGTCAAGGACGTTCTCCTGCTCGATGTTACTCCCCTCTCTCTCGGCATAGAGACACTCGGGGGCGTAATGACCAAAATTACCGAGCGAAACACGACCATACCGGTCAAGAAGAGCGAGATATTTACCACTGCAGCCGACAACCAGACATCGGTGGAGATCCACGTTCTCCAGGGTGAGCGGGAAATGGCAAGGGCCAACAGAACCCTCGGCCGGTTTCACCTCGAGGGTATTCCCCCCGCACCCAGGGGAATACCCAAGGTGGAGGTGACCTTCGACATTGACGCCAACGGGATTCTCAACGTCTCGGCGAAAGACCTTGCCACCAACAAGGAACAGAGGATAACCGTTACGTCCTCTACGGGACTTACCGATGAGGAGATAAAGAGGATGGTCGATGAAGCGGAAGTTCACTCTGATGAGGACAAAAAGCAAAGGAGGATAGTCGAGGCCAGGAATAATCTCGACAACCTCATCTACAACATAGAGAAGACGTTGAACGAGAACCGGTCCCAGCTGCCACCGGAGGAGGTTTCGAAAGTAGAAGATGGGTTGAGCAGGGCAAAAGAAGTCCTGAAGTCGGATGACGAAGACGCCCTTCGCTCTGCTGCAGACGAACTGATGAAGGAGTCCCACAAGCTCGCGGAAACTATGTACGAGCGGGCAAAAACAGCCGATTCCGCTGAAGGAGCCGGAGATCAGGCAGCCTCTCAGCCCTCCGGTGAGGGAGCGGGAAGCGATTCCGATGTGATCGACGCGGAGTTTGAAGATCAGGATAAGTCGAGTTCGTGACGATAAAGACAACAGGAGGTTTCGGTCATGACTATCGTGAGGTGGTACGATCCTCTGAGGGAGCTTGCGTTGATTCAGGACAGGATGAACAGGCTCTTTGAGGAAAAATTTCCCGGTTCACGGAAAAAGGAGGATGCCCTGGGAAAAGGCGTCTGGTCCCCGTCTGTGGATATCTACGAAACGGAGGCACAGGTGGTCGTAACTGCAGAGCTTCCCGGGATAGACCGTGATGATGTAAGTATCGAGGTCAAGGACGGGATCCTGACGATACGGGGGGAGCGGAAGTACCAGAAAGAGGTGGACAAGGAACATTTCCATCTCATGGAGCGCGAGTACGGATCCTTCAGGAGATCCTTTTCCCTGAACTCCAAGATCGACCAGGAGAAGGTATCAGCTTCGTTCAAAGATGGCGTCCTCGAGATCATTCTTCAGAAGAAAGAAGAGGTTAGACCCAAGAAGATAGACATCAACGCTGGGTAATCCAGGGGGTGCGGGTTTAGTCTGCACCCTATTTTTTTTCGGTTCATCTTACATAGAGTTGAACCGACAGGAAGTGCCAGATGGATTTTTCCAGGGACTATTACAAAATACTCGGCATCCCGGAAAGCGCAACGAAAGAGGAGATCAAGAAAGCGTTCAGAAAACTTGCGAAGAAATATCATCCCGACGTAAATCCGGGGAACGAGGAAGCGGAGAAAAAGTTCAAAGAAATAAACGAAGCACATGATGTTCTGTCCGACGAGAGCAAGAGGGCGCAGTACGATGCCGTGAAGAGGGGAGCCTTTTCCTCCGGAGGATTCGAGGGGTTTTCCGGGTTTGACTATCCCGGCGGAAGGGGAATGTCCTTCGATCTGGGCGACATATTCGGGGATATTTTCGGGCGCTCCGGGCAATACGAGAGGGCTCCGGCGCGGGGGAGGGATCTTGTGATCAGGGTCGAACTCTCTTTTCTGGAGGCAGCGAAGGGAACCGAGAGAGAGATAAGCTACAGAAGGCTCGTGGAATGCGCTGACTGCGGGGGAGTTGGAATCCAGGCGGCGGCGCGATCGGCCTGTCCAACCTGCGGGGGCAGCGGGCGGATGAAGCGGGGGGGAGGAATATTGAGTGTTGCCCAGGCCTGTGAAAGTTGCAGGGGGGCAGGAGTTACCGGCTCCGCCTGTGGATCGTGTGGGGGCGCGGGGACGAAAGATGTTCCGGAAAGGATAAAGGTCAAAATCCCGCCGGGCGCAAGCAGGGGAACGAAAGTGAGAGTCGCAGGGAAAGGAGAAATGGGCAGAGCTGGTGGGGGAGGCTCCGGGGACCTCTACCTGGAAGTCGAAGTAGGGGCCCACCGGTTTTTCAAGAGAGAGGGATTCGATATCATCATGGAAGTTCCTCTCAACTACTCCGAGGCTGTTCTCGGCGCCACGGTTGAGGTGCCCACCATAGACGGAGCGGTGAAGGTGAAGATTCCCCCGGGTACCGAGAGCGGGAAGAAGATACGGTTGAAAGGCAAGGGCGTATACAAAAGCGGCGGGGGAAGAGGTGACCAGTATGTCGTGGTCAGGGTGGTCCTTCCCCGAGAGCAGGACGATGAGTACAGAAAACTTGTTAAAGAAATGGCAAAATGGGAAGATAATGATATAAGGGCCAGGTTCGTAAAGTAGATGGGGAACAGCCGACACGAAGAGGAACGGGTCACAACAACAAATGCAAGAGCGGGGTAAGTAGAGATGACGAGCACGTTTAGAACGGCAATACTTCTCAGCCTCCTGACGGGGCTTTTGCTTGTGATAGGAAGCTTGTTTGGCGGAAGACAGGGTATGTTCATCGCCTTTGTCTTTGCCATTCTGTTTAACTTCGGAAGTTACTGGTTCTCAGACAGGATTGTGCTCAGAATGTACCGGGCAAAGGAGGCCGATGAAAGTGAGTATCCCCAGTTGTACCGTATCGTGAGGGAATTGACGCAGATCGGAGGGCTCCCCATGCCCAAAGTTTGTGTGGTGCCGAATCCGACTCCGAACGCTTTTGCCACCGGACGAAACCCGGAAAACTCTGCCGTGGCAGTGACCACGGGATTGCTCGGTTTGCTTTCGGAGGACGAAATAGAGGGCGTTCTGGCCCATGAGCTTGCCCATATCAAAAACCGGGATACGCTGATACAGACAGTTGCTGCAACCCTAGCCGGCGCCATCATGATGCTCGCCTCCATGGCACGATTCGCTGCGATATTCGGCATCGGAGGCAGAGACGACGACGGGGACGGAGGTATTCTCGGTTTGCTGGCGGTGGCGATCTTTGCTCCTCTTGCCGCAATGGTTATACAGCTGGGAATCTCACGGGGAAGGGAATATCTCGCCGATGCTTCAGGTGCGAAGCTCTCCGGAAAACCTCAGAACCTTGCAGGCGCACTGGGAAAACTGGGTGGATACCGGCCCTCACGACC
>JBFFNJ010000223.1:0-3640 GCA_041563215.1 Candidatus Deferrimicrobia bacterium
AGTCCGGCGAGGCGGCTGCTTATCCCCAGGGTGTGGGAGAAGGGCTTTTTCGAGCGCCTGTTGGCGACGATCTCGACGCCTGCGAGGAGCCCCTTGCAGCGCACGTCCCCCACGGTGGGATGGCCCTTTTTCAGAGCGTTCAGTTTCTTTGAGAGGTAGGCCCCGAGCCTTACCACCCGCTCCAGGAGATTTTCCTCCTTGATTATCCGGATGACCTCCAGCCCGACTGCTGCGGACAGGGGGTTGCCCGCGAAGGTGTGGCCGTGCACGAATGACCCGGAGGGGGAGTGCCGGATAGTCTCGTATATCTCGTCGCTGGCGATTATTGCCCCGAGCGGCGAGTATCCGCTGCTGATACCCTTCGAAATGGTCACGATGTCGGGCACCGCCTCGTAATGCTGGAAAGCGAAAAACTTGCCCGTGCGCCCGCAACCCGTCATAACCTCGTCTGCAATCAGAAGGATGTCATGCTTGTTGCAGATGCTCCTGATCCTCCGCAGGTAACCTACCGGGGGCGCAACCGCGGGGGCCGATGCCCCCAGGATCGGCTCCATGATGAAAGCCGAAATGAGGTCCGGCCCTTCGGATATGATCGATCGTTCGAGATCGTATGCGCATTCGAAGTCGCATTCGGGGGGGCCGGGATGCTTTTTGTGTTCGTCGAAGGGGCAGCGGTAGCAGTAGGCGGGGGGTATCCGGGGAAAGGATGCGAGGAGGGGGGCGTACTTGCTCCTTCTCCCTGCGTGTCCGCTCAGCGAGAGCGCCCCTATGGTCGACCCGTGGTAGGAGATGAACCTCGATATCACCTTGTGCTTCTCGGGGTTTCCCCGCTCGACGTGGTACTGGCGTGCAAGCTTTATCGCCCCCTCGACGGCTTCCGAGCCGCCCGAGGTGAAATAGACCCTTTTCAGGGGGCGGGGAGTGAGGGACGTCAATTCGTCTGCGAGTTTCATGAGCGGTTTGGAAGAGAACGCCGAGAGGTGAACGAAGGCGATCTTCTCTGCCTGCGCCTTCATCGCATCGATCAGCTTTTTGTTGTTGTGTCCCAGGCAGACGACAGCAGCACCCGATGCGCCGTCGATTATCCTCCTTCCTTCCCGCGTATAGAGGTATATCCCCTCCCCGTGGGAAATGACGGGATAGGTTTTGTTGAGGTTCCGGTGGAAGACGTGCCTTGTCTCGAGCTTGGGCTCTTTCACGTTACGGCCTCGTCTTTCTGGCAGGGTGAAAGATGTTTAATGTTCGGACTTCCCGGGCTCCCGTGACTGTTGCCGCGTGGGGCATGAGCGGGGGGATGTAGCAGATGCTGCCCTCTTTCAGTTCCACCTTTTCCCCATCGAGAAAGAAGGTTATCTCGCCCGACTCAACGAGCGTAATCTGCTCTTCCCGGTGGCTGTGCTCGGGAAAGTGGGCGCCTTCTCCGTAGATGTACTCGACGACCTCTATGTTTCGCGACTGAAACACCTTCCTTCGGACCTTCCCCTCGAACAGCTCTTCGGCGCGGAGGTCGTCGAAAGAAGTAAGTCTCATCCTCGTCTCCATATACGATAAAATTATATACGAAATGGACTGGATTAATCAAAAATTAGCTGTGAGGAAAACAGGAACAAAGATCGGGCGGGGCGTATCCTCCCGGTACCGGAGGGAAAGGGGACGGGCCGGGTGAGGAGAAGTTCTTCCCGGGATGCACGGGTTGTATAATATCGATTGCTATGTCGAAACCTTCTTCTTTCAGAGACGGGATACCGCCGGGGCAATCCCGCACCCGTCCGTGGGTTGACGGTAGCGTTGCCACGGAGGCGGGGTCGTTCCCCCGGGTGTCGACGGAACTTTCCTTTTCCGACCGCCTCGGCTCCTGGCGTGTCCGGTGGGGAATCGGGAGGATGCGCTACCGTGTGGAACCGGGCCTGTATGCCGTGGGCCGGCCGACGAAAGAAAGCCCTGTTCTGGTTACGGCAAATTACAAGCTCACCTTCGATCGATTGAGGTCCCGGCTCGGGAAGGTGGATGCGTGGATTCTCGTGCTCGACACGGGGGGGATAAACGTCTGGTGCGCTGCGGGGGGTGGAAAGTTCTCCACCGGCGAGATCGCAAGCCAGGCAGAGATGGTCCGGCTGGCCGAAGTGGTGGCGCACAGGACCCTGGTTCTTCCCCAGCTGTCCGCTCCGGGGGGTGAGCGCTCACGAGGTGAGTGCAAGGAGCGGGTTCAGTGTCGCCTACGGCCCGGTAAGGGCAGAAGACCTGCCGGAGTTTCTCGCCGGTGACATGGTGGCCACTCCCGATATGAGGCGGGTAACCTTCGGGGTCGTGGAACGCGCCGTCCTCATTCCCGTCGAGCTGGTGCTTGCGGGACGATACGTTATCCCGGCAGCCCTGGCGATGTTTTTCCTCTCCGGTTTTCACGGGGGGGCCTTTTCCCTGGAGTTGGGATATGGCGATGGGTGGACGAACGTGCTCCTGCTTCTCGGGGGCTATCTCGGCGGCGCCGTCCTGACGCCTCTTGTTTTGCCCTTAGTCCCCGGCCGGGCATTCTCCCTGAAAGGAGCCCTGACAGGAGCCGTCCTTGCTGCTCTTTACCTCCTCATATTGTGGCGTAATCCAGCGCTGTTTCCATCCCGCCTCGTGGCAGCTTCCTGGTTGTTCATCATTCCGGCCCTTTCGAGCTTTCTCGCGATGAACTTTACCGGCTCGACCCCCTTCACATCTTTGTCCGGCGTCAGGAGGGAGATGAAAGTGGCCCTGCCCCTTCAGATAGCGTTTTTTGCTGCGGGCCTGGCGATGTGGGTTGCGGGGAGATTTTTCTGACCGTTGGGGTATAATGTTTTCGGGTTTTATCCATGGTGAAGGCTCAGTACATAAGGGGCGTGACCACTCTTTCACTCGACGTGTCCCTCTGCACGGGATGCGGCATGTGCCGTGAAGTATGCCCCCACGGGGTCTTTACCCTGGAAGAGGGGCTCGCCCGGGTCGTTTTGCGCGATGCCTGCATGGAGTGCGGGGCATGCGCGATGAACTGCCCAGAAGGTGCGATTTCCGTGGATACCGGCGTGGGCTGCGCCTACGCCGTCATAAGGGGGGGGCTGATGAAAACGGAACCTGGCTGCGGACCGGGGGGCGGTTCTTCCTGCTGCGAATAAACCCGTCCCGTGTCCCGGGTCTCGCGTTCCCATCCGTTCACAACCAAACTTTCTTTTTTATTTTTCAAATCGAAACTCGAGATGTGAAACTGACAATTTCAAAACTATATTCCGGGTAAAACATGGCAGTTCCTATGGGCAAAATTGTAAGGTGTGATTGGGCTTACGTCAGCGACCTTATGATGGAGTACCATGATCACGAGTGGGGCGTGCCCGTGCACGATGACCGCAAGCTCTTCGAGTTCCTGGTCCTGGAGGGATTCCAGGCGGGCCTCTCCTGGGAGACAGTCCTCAAAAAGCGGGAAGCTTTCCGGAAGGCCTTCGATGGTTTCGATTATGACCGGGTTGCGGGGTACGACGGGAGGAAGATCAAAAACCTTATGAAAAACAAAGCGATAATCCGGAACAGGGCGAAGATTGAAGCTGCCATTGCAAACTCCCGGGCATTTGTAAAGGTCAGGCAGGAGGAGGGGAGTTTCGACGCCTATGTCTGGGGCCTGGTC
>JBFFNJ010000224.1:0-3621 GCA_041563215.1 Candidatus Deferrimicrobia bacterium
CACCTCGTCGAGGGAGGAGCACCGCTGAAAGAGGTCGAAATCGATGAACTCCTCCGTCTCACGGCGAGAAACAGGTCGGTGGGAATATCCTACACCTACAACGAGCCTTTCATACAGTGGGAATTCGTCTACGACTGCGCAAAGAAGTTTCACGAAAAAAATCTCAAAAATGTGCTCGTGACAAACGGCTTCGTCAACCCCGAACCGCTCGAGGAGCTCCTCCCCTTCATCGACGGGATGAACATCGACCTGAAATTTTTCCGGGAGGAGAGCTACCGGGAGATTTCCCGGGGAAGCCTGTCACCCGTTAAAAAAACCATAGAGATCGCCGCAAAAAAGTGCCATATCGAGGTCACCACGCTCATCGTCACGGGACTGAACGACAGGGAGGACGAGATCAGGGAGATCGCCGGTTTCCTCGCATCCGTCAATCGGGAGATCCCCTTCCACATTTCCCGGTATTTTCCGAGCTACCGCTACGACGCACCACCCACGGAACAGGAATTTCTGCTGAAAGCGTACAGGATTGCGAAGGAAACGCTGCCCTTCGTCTATCTGGGAAATATTCAGTTGCAGGGTTTCTCCGACACCTCTTGCTCCGGTTGCGGCAATCTCCTCATCGAACGGTCCGGCTACCATACGCTCATACACGGCCTTGACGGACAGCGGTGTGGCAAGTGCAAAAAAAACCAGAATATTGTCAACGAAAAACAAGACCTTCCGGGAGACCGGAAAGTGCGGAGAAAGGGGATATGAAAATACTAGTCGACGGCAAAAAGAGGGATTTTAACACCCCCGAAAACGGAAACCTGGGTATGCTCCTGGAGACCATCTACGAGGCGATCAGAAAGGATGGCAGCCTGGTCAGCAGGATAATCCTCGACGGGGAGGAAATATCGCCGGAAAGAGAGGAAGCCCTGGCATCTGCCGGGATATCCGGTTTCAAGAAGCTGGAGATCGGGACATCGACGCAGAGGGAAGTGGCGAAGGAAACCATCAGGGAGGGCCTCTCCTTCGTCGACTACATGGTGAAGGAATTCAGGGACATCGTAACGGGTCTTAGAAACGACAACCTTGAGTCGATGAGAAAAAAGCTCATGACCTGCCTCCAGGACTTAGGCGATTTCGTCGAGCTCTTTTCCACGATCAAGGCGATGTCATCGGTCGATACCAGGAAGATCAACATCGATGGCAAGCGGGTGGAAGACCTGGAAACGCTCATGCTTTCGGCAATAAAGGAGACCGTATCCACGGATCAGGGCGAGGGGGTCGAGCACACCATCAACTCCATCGAGATGATCCTTATCCCCGTTTTGGACCTTTTCAGGAGATGCATCGTCGAAATAGACGCTTTGATGGGAACGGACACGTAACGGAAGGGGGCATCGCCGCACACGCAGAAGTGAGGCAATGCTCCGAATTGCTTCTTCCCAGGGAGGGGGGTTCACAGCATATGTCCCGGAGAACGCCGACAACCGTAGCAGCTTTTCTCTTGCTGGCGCTGGTCATGCCGGCTACCCGGGCACATACGGCTCTCCCGGGAAAACAGGGACAGGCAGCCCACGTGGCCGGGAGCCCGCACGATATCGACGCCGGGGGCTACGGGATCCCCGTCCCTTCCCTCGCTTCCGAAAGGAACGTTGAAACCTCCAGCGAGGGCTACAGGAAGATACGGCACCGCTGGCGGGTCCTTGAGTTCTTCTCCCTCGGTTTTCTCCTGGTAATGGCCGTCATGGTCACCGTTTACATCCTGCGCATGAGGGAAAAAAGCGAAAAAGCGCGAAAGCTGAGGGCGGAAACCTACGCCGTCGAGGAGCTCGATAACAGGTTGTCCATCACCGACCATTTTCACGCACTCATAGAGGGGGAAACCGAGTTTGTCGCTCAGTTCGGGGGTATGGAGGGGCAGTTCACCACGGCCCCCCGCTCCCTGCAGGAAGGGGGACAGGTATTTCTGGCCGATCCCCTCCTCCCCTTCCCGGGCACGGGCATGAATCTCACGGGGGCAAACGTGAAAATCGATTATCTCCACGATGAGGTCCCCTATTCATTTGTAACCCGTCTTTTGTGGGAGCCCCAGGCATCCAGGGACCCCGTGACGTTCCGCTCCCCGCACCTGATAAAGTACACACAGCGGCGGCACAGCTACCGGGTCCGGCCGCCGGTCCTGGAACCGGTCCTGGTCATCTTCCCGGCCCCGGGGGGCGGCGGCGAGGAGTCGGTCCTGGATTTTTCCGCGGGGGGTTTTTCCCTGGTGAGCGAAAAAACTTACCAGCCCGGCGCGACGTTCAGGGAAGTCAGGCTGATACTGCCGGGGATAAAGCCGCTCAAGGCGGACGTGAAATGCGTCTACCACCTCCCACCCGGGCCTGGTTCCAAGGAAGAAGTGGGCAGGTACGGTTTCCAGTTCCTCGACCCGGGGGTGAAGGAGGAAAAAGCGTTCATGGGTTTCGTATCCCTATCGAGAGGTAGGAAGGAGAAACCTTGACCCGGGGGCCCGTGCCTCCCTGCACCCGCTCAATCGACTATCTTTCCGCCCGGGCCAAGCGACGGTATCGAAGGTTCATGATAACGGTGGCTGGTTCCTTGCCGGCAGGTAACTCAGTATGGAGTGAATTCGAGCCCATCCTCGATGAGCTTTGCCGCAACCTTTTCCGGATCGACCCGGTATTCTCCCTTCATTACCAGGTCTCGTATCTTTTTCAACCGCTCTCTTCTTATCTGGAATTCTTTCCGTAAATCATGGGGGTATTTTTCCATATCGCTTCCGCTCTAAGCCCTCTTTTCTCTGTCCTTCGGTCCACCCTCGAGCCAGCAGCCCGGCGAAAAAGGCCCTTTCAGCCTTTATTGGCTCTGGTTCCTGGTCCTGAAGGAAAACTCTGCATCTCCACGTTTTTACGCCTCTGTCCGTAATAGTTTTATCGGATTTATTCGCCGACTCTTTAGCTTCCCAGCCACTTTTTCCCGGGCAAATGCCCCTTTACAAAAAGAAGAGATACCTGATAACCTTTCTCTAAAACAGGGTCTTACGGGGTAAGGGTCAGATGAGACTCCTCATAGCCGACGACGAGGAACACATACTGTCCATTCTGGAAGAGGTCTTCCTCGACTCTCCCGTTGAAGTGCACCTCGCCCGTTCCGGGGAAGAAGCCATCAAAAAAATCGAGGAGACCAAGTACGACGTCATCCTGACGGACCTGAAAATGCCCGGCTGTGACGGCATGACCGTCCTCCGGAGCGCGAAGCAGCTCCAGCCGGGAAGCGAGGTCATCATGATGACGGGTTTCGGGACAATCGAGACGGCCGTGGAGGCAATGAAGCTCGACGCCTTTCACTACATCACAAAGCCCTTCAAGATAGACGACGTGCGCTACCTGGTACAGAAGGCCCTCGAGCACACGACGATAAAAAAAGAGAACATCGCCCTGAAAAAACAGGTCAAGAACAAGTACCAGTTCGACAATCTCATCGGCACATCGAAGGCGATGATGGACGTCCTCTCCCTCGTCGAGAAGGTGGCAGACACGGACTCGACGATCCTGATCCTGGGCAAATCGGGAACGGGCAAGGAGATGATCGCCCGGGCGATACACTACAACAGCGCCCGGGCCAACAACCTGC
>JBFFNJ010000225.1:0-3606 GCA_041563215.1 Candidatus Deferrimicrobia bacterium
AACCCTTCCTGCAGGGTGTTGTGGTCGACGTAGGAGACCGAGATCTCGGTCTTCACCCGGGGAACGCCCATCGCCTCGAACTGCAGGTACGCCATTGTCCCGGTAGCATCCTGGGTAAGCGTCTGGTCAATCCGGATGGCGACCTCCTTGCCGGGCTTCCTCTCCCCCGACACGTAATGGTTCTTGATGATCTTTTCGACGATATTCCTGCCCACGATGTTCCTCCTTCCCCTGTCCGGGGGGGTATGTTGGATGGTCTTTCACCGGATTGTCGACAGTATTCGAACGGATGAACGCCTCATGATACGAAATGAGGGAAACAATGGCAATCCATAGATGACGGGAGGCTAAGAAAATTCCCGTCCTGCGCGGGATGAGAAGTCCGGGGGTCCGCTTTCGGCTTAGTGGTAGAACCATCGGACTGGGGGCTTTCACCCAACCGACCCTTATGAAAGGAATATTATTATATTATAAATATCTATTTTTATTTAATAATTCTCTATATAGATCAATGGTGTAATTCTTGCGTGTTGTATCTTTGGTATCGGAATTGCTGTATACCATATACGTGGAAAGCAAAAATGCCAGGGAAAATGTCGCACGGAACGGAATATCCGCTTCCTGCCTTGAAGGAAGGTAAGAAAACTATACGCAGAACGATGCGCTTCTTTCCGGCCTTTCCTCTCCCCTTTTTCCAGGGTATGCGCCGTCAACAACTCCTGATGGCAGGACGACTTCTCGTCCTCGGTATGTGTCTCGCCTTATTCGTCGGGTGCAGCAAGGCCCAGCCCCCTCCCCAAAACGCGATCCCCCCGGGAAAAACGATCCTGATCGGCCTGATTCCCGAGCAGAACATCTTCAAGCAGATCGAACGATACGAACCGCTGGCCGATTATCTCTCCGGGAAAACCGGGGTCCGGATCAATCTCAAGGTTCTGCCCCGGTATGGAAACATCATCAACAACTTCCGTTCCATGGGACTGGATGGAGCCTTTTTCGGGAGCTTCACCTACGCGCTTGCCCATGAAACACTGGGGGTGTCCGTCATCGCCCGCCCTGTGGCTCCCGACAACACCTCCACGTACCACGGCCTGATCTTCGTGAGGAAGGACAGCGGCATCAGGACGATCGCGGACATGAAGGGAAAGCGGTTCGCCTTTGTGGACAAGGCGACGACCGCAGGATACCTTCTCCCGCTGGAATATTTCCATAAGCACGGGTTGAAGGATTTCCGGAACTATTTCCAGGAGACGTATTTCGCGGGGACCCACGAAGACGCCATCCTGGACGTGCTCAACGGGGAAACGGACGTGGGGGCCGCGAAGAACACCGTTTTCCAGCGCATGTCGGAGAAGGACAACCGGATCACGAAGGAGCTGGTCGTCCTGGAGAGATCCCCGGACGTACCGGAGAACGGGCTTGCGTTGAAAAATGATATCGAGGAAACGTTGAGAGAGAGGTTCCGCGTTGCCCTTCTCGCCATGCACGATGAACCGGAAGGAAAAAAGATTCTGGAACGGTTCGGGGCGATAAAATTCATCCCGACGACGGACAGGGATTACGACCCGGTATACCGTTATGCTCGCGAAATCCATCTGGATCTCTCGAAATACGATTACGTCAACCAGTAATGACGAATGAAGAGAAAGATCCTCATCGGCCTGGGCATTATCACCGCGACCTTCTTTTGCGGAAGTGGCTATATCATCTATACGATCGATTCCTCCACGTCGCGTCTCGACGACATGATCAAGCTCCATCAGGTGGAATTATTGCGGGAGCATTATCTGATCCAGATCAAGCGGGTACAAGCCGACCTTTTGCTGAAAGACACGCGTTACCCGAGGAGTTTCGACATATTCGTAAAAGACATCCTCAACATGGGAAATATAATCAACACCTGTTACGACTGCCATCACAACAAGAAAATCGTGGACAGAATCAATAGCTTGGACCAACGAACCGATGATTACAAGAATGCCCTGAGCAGGGTGCTGACCATCCGGGCGAATACCGCCCGTCTTTCCCGCGAAGAGGACAATGCCTTCCGGACCGGAGAGGCATTGATCACGGAAGTCCGGGACATGATCGAGGTGACCCACGCCAACCTGGAAGAGAGGAGGGAAAGAGCGCTCCACGATATCGCAGAGACGAAATATATTCTCTATTTTCTGATCGGGATCATTCCCCTGCTGTCCGGAACCCTCGCATATATTGTCCTCAGGGAAATGACCAATCCGATGGAGAAGCTTCTCGATTCCACAAGAAGGCTCAAGAGCGGTGACTTGGACCATCGCGTCGAGGGGTTGAAGCACGAATTCGGGGAACTGGCAGTCTCGTTCAACGAAATGGCGAGTTCCCTGAAAGAACAGATGCTCAAAATGCAGAGGACGGAACAGATGGTCGTGGTTGCGCAACTTGCGACGGGACTGGCTCACGAGATCAAAAATCCGCTCGCCGGGATCAAGGTCGCCATGAACGTCCTGTCGGAGGAAGCCTCCCTTTCCGAAGAAGACCGCGCCGTCCTGGGGAAAGTCAGCGAGGAGATCACGCGACTGGATTCGCTGATGAAAAATTTCCTGAATTTCGCGAAACCGCCGAAGCCCACGCTATCCCCCTTGAACGTAAATGATCTTCTGCAGGCGACTCTCGCCTTCTATACCAAATCCGATGCGATCCATCCCGGGAAATCCGACGGGATCCGGATCGATAAGGATTTTCACCCCCTTCCTCCCACCATGGCGGATATGATGCAACTCCAGCAGGTTTTCCTGAATATCGTACTGAACGCGATCGATGCCATGCCGAAAGGGGGAACCCTGACGATCCGGACGTCCTTCTCGGAGGAATCGGGCCGCATCCGGGTCGAGATGGCGGATACGGGGAAGGGATTCGGGGAAGGGCCCGCCGCGAAGATATTCGAACCGTTTTTCACGACGAAGCCGAAGGGGACCGGGTTGGGCCTGGCGATTTCCAAGCAGTTGGTCGAGCAGCACGGAGGTTCCATCGCCGCGGCGAACAATCCGGGCGGAGGCGCCACGTTCGAGATTCTTCTCCCCCGGATCCCCCCGGAGGAGGACGTCGCGTCATGAGGACAAGAGGCCGTGTTTTTCTCCTGGACGACGATCAACTGATCGTTTCCATGCTGGCCAGGGCATTGAAGAAGGAAGGCTACGAGGTGCATGCGGAAACCGGCTCCCATGAGATCGTCGATAAGATCCTGTCCTTTTCTCCCGATGTGGCGTTGCTGGACATAAAGCTTCCCGGAAAAAGCGGGATCGACATCCTCCAGGAGCTGACGGACCAGGGAATCCGTACCCAGGTGGTCATGCTGACATCCGATGACACCGCGGAAACCGCGGTCAAAGCAATGAAGCTGGGCGCCGTGGATTACCTCACCAAGCCCTTCGATCTGGACGAGGTCAAGATCGTCATAAAAGGCATCGTCGAAAAAGGGAACCTGATGCGGGAGGTCGACTACCTGCGGAAGGTAAGCTCGGAAATTCTGCATCGGGAGATCATCGGGGAGTCCGCGATAATTCAGGAGTTGATGGCGAAGGCCCGGAAGATGGCGGCGGCCCGTGTACCCATCATCCTCCTCACCGG
>JBFFNJ010000226.1:0-3576 GCA_041563215.1 Candidatus Deferrimicrobia bacterium
GAACGGGACCACACGGTCGCCAGGGATCGGAGCGATTTGGCTACGCACTTTATGGCGAGGCCCGGAAAAACTCGCAAGGGATAAGGGGGCGGGGATGCCTTCCTCACAAACAAAACACGCGGTACCATGAAACCGTGATCCGCATAACGGAGAAAATCATCATTGACGACGGCGAAGTTCGGGAGCGGTTCCTTCGCTCCTCGGGTCCCGGCGGGCAGAACATCAACAAGCTGGCAACGGCGGTCCAACTCCGGTTCGATGTTCGAAACTCCCGCTCCCTGCCCGATGATGTGCGTGACCGCCTGGTCCGGCTGGCGGGGAAGCGGATGACCCGCGAAGGCGAACTCATCATCGAGGCCCGCCGGTTTCGCACGCAGGAACGAAACCGTCAGGACGCAAGGAATCGTCTGATCGAGTTGCTTCGCAAGGCTGCCGAACCCGCCCGGCCCCGTAAAAAGACCTCGCCTACGCGGGAATCAAAGGAACGACGGTTGGAGGGCAAGCGTCGGCGAAGCAGGATCAAAAAGGTCCGGAGAAGCGTATCGACTTCCGATCGATAAGAACTCCTCACAGACTCTTTGAGGGGGCTGCCCGACCCTTTACCGTCATCGGGAGTAGCACATAAACCCCCGGCTCGAGGCAAATCGTTGCATGCTCAGGATGCTGCCGGCGGACACCTCTGCTTTTGCGAAAGAAGACTCCGTTTCCTGGATGTCATGGTGAATGTCTGTTACCAAATGGCGTGCGCGGGCGAGCTCGGATTTTGCCAGGGCAAGCTCCCTTGGCTGGCACGTTGCGGCTCCCTTCTGTTCGGCCATGGAGATCATGTCCGTGATTCTATCGGCGCGTTCGGCAAACCTTTTGGCCACCTGCATCTTCGCGCGGATCGAATCCTCCAGACTGCGGGTCGCCATCCGCACCTTGTGGGGATACAGGAGTTTCGCATCGGGATTTCCGGTTCTCCATCGATACTCGAGGGAAGCCCGGAATAGGAGCGAAGGATGGCACGATTCCCCGGTCAGGCCGGCTTGCTCCAGATCGATTCCCCGGCCTGTCGGTGACATGAGACGGATCTCGTGGATGCCGGCGATCGTGGGACCTGCTTTCCCTGTCGAGCGAAGGGTTTCCGTTGCGGAAAATATTTTGATCGTTGCGATTTCCTTCACCGCAACGTGCGTCCACCAGCTATAGGCGGTGGCCATCCACTCCGCGGGAAGTACCTCCGGAGAATATCTCGACGTTCCGCTTGCGACAGCGTAGACGGATTCGGCGAATTCCACGGAATGGACATAGTCAAGCCCGGCGGATCGGAACGGTGGGGTGATTGCGATATCGGGGCAGAGGCAGGAGCGAAGGAAATGAACGGTATCCACTCCGTTGGACAGCATTCCGTTCCGTGGGACGTTGTTGCCCGAACTTTCCAGCATCGGTTCGTCGTATCCTGCCAATGCGGACCCTGTGAATAAGAACAATGCCAGGATCAAGAACATGCGAAAGAAATGATTCCTCATCGCACCCCCCCGTTTCCCCTATGCGGATGTATTCGGCATATGCCGTGGCGTCGCGTGATCTCTTTCGTTTCCAGCAATGTGCGGACCAACTCCGTTGATAAAAAACCGTTTCAAAATCAGCAATTTTATCTGCCATGGAATTTTCGGCAATTTCAATATTGGGAAAGAATGCCCAAACAATTTCAGATTTTACCGGGCATCCGATACTTCCGGGGGGGTCGGATCAGGCGACACCCCCGGGGACGGGATCCTTACCGGTATATTCTGGTCAGGAAATTCGGTTTTTCGGCGAGGTGATAAACAAAATACTCGGTCACGAGAAACTATTTTTTTTCGAAGTTCAGATACTCCTCAATTACATAAATAGGCCTTTCATTGGTTTGTTTGTATATTTCCGGCAGCCGGTCGGGAAATGATTTGGGGAGAGCGGGCCTGTCGGTTACGATACTATGAGCACGGCGCAGCGCACTGACCGTTCCGGAAAGTAAGCAAGGGAGGAGCCGGGCATCTCGAATGAAAACACCGGATAAATTCCATCGTTTATTCCAATACGCCTCTTCCCGGATCACCCGCCGTGACTTCATGAAGACCTCCGCGCTGGCGGCCGTCAGCAGCGTAAGACCCGTGGAAAATCTGTTCGCACGTGAGGGAAAAAAGGAGCAAATAGCAAGACGGGTCCGAAAGGGGGATATGATCTACCGCCGTCTTGGCCGAACGGACCTGATGATCTCGGAGATCAGCCTGGGTGGGAGCCCTCCTCCTCCGGAACCGGTCCTCCTGCAAGCCCTCGAACGGGGTGTCAATTACATCGACACCTCCTCATCCTACTCCCACGGATACAGCGAGCGCCTCATCGGCAGAGTCATCAAGGGACGAAGGGATGAAATCCACGTCGCTTCCAAGTTTCATTTCGGAAGGAGAGGGCATGACACCAGGGATGGCCTGGTCCGGGAGGCGGAGGGGAGCCTCTCGAGGCTGCAAACCGACTATCTGGATATCCTCCTCGTCCATAACGCGTCCAGTGCCCAGGAGGTGGAGCACGAGGAAGTGCTGGCCGCATTCGAAACGCTTAAGAGGGAGGGAAAGATACGATACACAGGCGTCTCCTGTCACGTAGATCCCGTGGGTGTCCTGACTCCTGCCATCCGGTGCGGCCGGTACGACATGATCACGGTTGCATACAATGCCTATTCGGGAACGCACGTGGAAAAAGACAAGGTGTATGAAGACTACCTGAAAATCTCCGGGATCGGGAAGGTGCTCGGTCTGGCCAAAGGAAATGACATTGGTGTCGTGGCCATGAAGACCATGGCGGGGGGACAGAGGCAAAGTCTTGCCGGTTTCCAGGCGGAGGGGGTAAGCCTTCCCCAGGCGAAATTGAAATGGGTCCTCGAGAACGACGCGGTGTCGGCCGCCATCACGGAGATGGTGACTTACGGGATTCTCGAAGAGAATCTGGCCGTAAGCGGGAAACAGCTGTCCACCGAAGAGAAAGATTCTCTCTTGCGATATGTCGAAGCCACCGGGGGGGATGTCTGCAGGATGTGCGGGTCATGCCTCCCCGGTTGTCCCAAGGCGATCGCGATCCCCGATATTCTCCGGTATCTGCTGTATCACAGGGACTACGGGAAATACGACCTGGCCCGGAGCGGGTATCGAAACATTCCTGCGTCGAATACGGTGCAAGGGTGCGCAGGCTGCGGACAATGCGAACGGACCTGCCCCTTCGGCGTCCGGATCGTTCCCAATCTCTACCGGGCACATCGAATGCTTGCATAGGGAATCATCACTTCCGTTTGTCTCCCGCAAGATGGCAGGGTCCGGAACGAAAAAAGGACCCGGCCGGAGTCGGCCAAGTCCTTGATTTTGCATGGTGGCCCCTCGCAGAGTCGAACTGCGGACACGAGGATTTTCAGTCCTCTGCTCTACCAACTGAGCTAAAGGGCCGCTATTGATGGAACGAACAATTGTAATGACACACGCCGGATCCTGTCAAGCGCCGGTGCCCGGCGTCTCATGGATGACGATCGTCTTGCACAACTTGTCGTGAAGTCCCTGCTTCCGC
>JBFFNJ010000227.1:0-3549 GCA_041563215.1 Candidatus Deferrimicrobia bacterium
ATTAGATCCCGAGGATCCTGAGATATGATTTGCAGCGAGATGGGCCGGATTTATCAATAATATTAAATGTTATTATCAGCAAATGAAAGCAGACTCTCTCCGGGATGTTACCGGAAAAAAGCGGGGAAAATGATTGCCATCTTCCGAGTGAGCTTTAATTGTATGAATTTTCGAATAAATATTGTTTTTCATGCCGGCACTGGAAAGAACTATTCCACCTTTCCTCCGACACGCATGTCTCATTCGGTTATTAAGGCAGCATTCCTCAACGAGGATAATAAATGGGAGGAGTCTCCGAAACGAAAATATCCCTTGACATGGGGAGTCGCGGAGTCATATGCTTTGGTCAGACCATCAGGCAGGCATTGGTCAGGCCACTCCATTTAAGGCCCAAAAACTGGTATAGAATTGAAAAAACAGGTAAAACGACAAGAAGAGTTTTCCCTGCGCGTAGCCAAGGCCTTTATCGAGGACGAGGGGAAAGGTCTGGCCCGCGTGGATGAGGATGTACTGAAATCTGTGGGTGCCGTTCCCGGCGATGCCCTCATGCTAACCGGCCGCCGGTCCACAGTTGCCCGCGCCGCCCAGACCAACACGCAATATTCCGGTCAGAGCCTGATACAGATCGACGGCATTACAAGAGACAACGCCCAGATATCGGTGGACGAGTGGTGCACCGTCCAGAAAGTTCCGTTCAAGCAGGCCGATACCCTTATCCTCACCCCTGCGGATCCCCGCAGGTCGATCCCCAAGGATGCCGAAATCCGTCATATCGTTCAACTGCTGGCAGGACTCCATGTGGTCATCGGTGACAAACTCCAGATTGCCATGTTCGGCACCAGGCCCCAGTTCTTCATCGTGGAAGGAGCGAGCCCAAGAGGTGCGCTCCGGATAACCCCCCATACCGCCATTACCTTCCGCGCCTCCGATTTTTCCCACGAAAAGGCGTTCCGCGCCTCTTACGAAGACATCGGTGGCCTGGAGCACGAACTCCGCAGCGTCCGGGAGATGATCGAACTGCCCCTGAAGTTTCCCGAGCTCTTTTCCGAACTCGGGATCGATCCGCCCCGGGGAGTCCTCCTTTCCGGGCCGCCGGGGACGGGAAAGACCCTCATCGCGCGTGCCATTTCCAACGAGGTCCGGGCCCATTTCATCCACGTCAACGGCCCCGAAGTCATCCACAAGTTCTACGGGGAGAGCGAGGCCAAGCTTCGGATGGTCTTCGAGGAAGCCCGTAAAAATTCCCCCAGCATCATCTTCCTCGATGAGTTGGACGCTCTCGCCCCGAGGAGAGCGCAGGTCATAGGGGATGTGGAAAAGCGGGTGGTGGCGCAGCTTCTTGCGCTTATGGATGGTCTCGTGGCCCGGGGAGAGATCGTGATCATCGGCGCCACCAATATGCCGGAGCTGGTCGACCCGGCTCTGCGCCGTCCCGGACGTTTCGACCGCGAGATCACGATCGGCGTACCGAACCGGTCGGACCGCTTCCAGATCCTGAAGATTCATTCCCGGAAAATGCCGCTCGCGGATGATGTGGACCTGATCCGTCTGTCGGAAATCACCCATGGGTACGTTGGGGCGGATCTTGCCGCCCTCTGCGCGGAGGCAGGCATGGCGGCGCTGCGTCGGCTCATGCCCGGGATCAAATTCGAAGTGGATGTGAAACCTCGTCTGCCAAAGGATGCGAAAATCGAGGTTACCGCGGAAGATTTTCTGACCGCTTTCAAGTCGGTCGAGCCCACCTCGACCCGGGAGTTCATGAGCGAAAGGCCTCGCATTTCCTTTAAGGATGTGGGGGGATTGCAAGAGATAAAGCAGAAACTCCTGTCGCTCATTCAAATCCCTTTGCGAGGACTGCCCGTCTTCTCCCAATCCCGTGTGGGCCCTCCCAAGGGCGTTCTCTTCACGGGCCCCTCCGGGACGGGGAAAACCCTGGTGGCAAGGGCCCTTGCAGGGGAGACGGGGATGACCCTTCTCGTCGTCGATCCCCCCACCCTTTTGTCGAAGTGGGTGGGGGAGTCGGAAAAGGGTCTGCGGGAGGTCTTCAAGCGGGCCAAGCAGGTATCGCCGTGCATCGTGATGATCGACGAGGTGGAAGCCATCGCTCCGGCCCGGTCCGCGGAAGATTCCGGCCGGATCTCCCAGAGGATCGTAAGCCAGCTCTTCCGGGAGCTGGACGACCTCCATAGCTCGTTGGGGATCCTGGTCATCGCCACCACCAATCGAGTGGATCTTATGGAACCGGCGCTGCTTCGAGCCGGGCGCTTCGATATCGTAATCGACTTCCCTCTTCCCGCCCGGGAGGAGAGGATCGAGATCTTGAAGATATACATGCAAACGCTTCCTCTGGATTCCGACATCGATATCGATCTCCTCGCCGACATGAGCGAGGGATGGACGGGGGCGGATATCGAGGCCCTGTGCAAGAAAGCGATCCTGCTGGCGATGGAAGAGTGCCTCAAAAAAGAGGAGAAGCCCGATTTCTCGCGTTGCAAGATTACCTCCAGGCATTTCGAACAGGCAACCGGAAAAGGGGCCTCTTCGACGATCCCATCCGGCGCAGTGAGGCACTGAATCCTCGGATCGGCAAGAAGGAGGGGGAGTGCAGGAAAAACTGAAGCTGTTCAAGCCGGTGAAGAAGATCCGTGTCTACGAGGAGATCGTTGGCAAGGTCAAGGACATGATCGAGAAGGGCCGGCTCAAGTCGGGAGACCAGCTTCCCGGGGAGCGGGAACTGGCGGAGGTATTCAACGTGAGCAGGTCCTCCGTTCGGGAAGCTCTCCGCGCCTTGGAGAGCCAGGGATTTCTCGAAAGTCGGCAGGGAGAGGGAACGTACATCGCCAGCAAGCCCGTGGAGTCCCTTGTCAACCCCCTGGCAGCCTTCATCTCCACGGAGAAGGACAGCCAGATGGAGCTTTTCGAGATGCGCCGGGTGATCGAACCCCAGCTCGCCTTTCTTGCCGCGGAACGGGCCACGCAGGATGATATTGCCTTGATGGAGCAGGCTCTGGACCTTCAGGAAGAGGCGGTTGCCCGGGGGGAAGTCGGGACGGACGTGGACAAGACGTTTCACTACATCATGGCAAAGGCGACGAAGAACAAGTTCCTTCTCCGCATGACCGACAGCGTCATGGACCTGCTCTCCGAAAGTCGTGACAAGTACCTCCAGGTAGAGGGAAGACCCGAGAAATCCATAGCGCGACACAGGCAGGTCCTGGACGCCATCAAGGCGGGGGATGCGAAACGGGCTGCCAAACTGATGCGCGCACACCTGGAGGATATCGAGGAGGGGCTGTTCTCGGCACCGGAATAAGAGAAAGGAGGGATGCACCGAATACGACAGAAAAGGGGAAAGATAAAGATAAAGGCACCAATTGTAATCGTTGGGCAGTGATCGGCCAGTTGCTTTTAGCGAGAAAAAAAGGAGGAAAGTCGCGATGGCTTTGAAAACAAGCACCGGCGAAAAAGTATATGAAATCACGATCTGGGCACGCGGGGTGACCCAGGACATGGAAGGGAGACACCTGTCGCTCCTTATTGCGAATTCCG
>JBFFNJ010000228.1:0-3537 GCA_041563215.1 Candidatus Deferrimicrobia bacterium
CCGGAGGAGGTGAAGCGGCTGGGCGTGACGGAGAAGGACGTGACGGCGGCGGTCCGGTGGGCGCGAAAAGGGGGCTGAGCCGGGTCGTCCTCGATACCAATGTCCCGGTCTCCGCGCTCCTGTTCGGAGGGCGGCTCGAACCGATACGACGCGGATGGCGGACCGGAAGGATCCGCCCGGTTCTCTCGAAGAAGATGGCGGACGAGCTGGTCCGCGTACTTGCCTACCCGAAATTCCGCCTTACGCGGGAAGAGATATCCGCACCATTGAAGACGGATCTTCTCCCGTATGTGGAGGTCGTCGATGTCCGGGAAGACGACCAGACGTGGTGCCGGGATCCTGCGGACGACAAGTTCATCCATTGCGCTCTTGCGGCACGGTGTCGTGAATTGGTTACCGGTGATGAGGACCTCCTGGGGCTACGGGAAGTCGAGGGGGTGAGAATCGTCTCGCCGGCCGCAGCGGGAGGGGGATAGGCATGCTCGCACGGCTGGTTTGCGCCACTGGCGGCTCTTCGCCGCATTCTTTAGGGCCGCCACGGGCCGGAATGGTTGGTGCTGGATCGAAACGTCTTTGAGGGGGGGCAGATCAGGATTGTGCACTAAGTTACGATTGGACTGCTTACTGGAGAAAGGTCACAGAGCTTAATCCACGGAATGGTGACCGCCCCTATTGCCAATTTCACCAAATCGTTTCAGGCTAAAGGCATGAGGAATATGCCCTGGTTTGGTTGCCACCAGTCTCTTGGCGCGCTAGGTATAGCCGCCCTTGTCGTTCTTCTTTGCGTCGTTCCTCCCGAAATCCCGGCACAGGAACCGCAGCATTCCTCCGCCATCTCGCTGGAAGCGCAGACACACGGGAGCATCAACGCGCACCGCCAGGCCGAGGGATTGTCTCCTCTCGAGTACGACTCCCGGATCGCCACCGTCGCCCGCAGGCACAGCGCAGCTATGGCTGCAGGCAATGTCCCGTTCGGGCACGAGGGGTTTGAGGTGAGGTGGCACCGGATCGAGGAGAAGATCTCTCTCAGAGGGATGGCCGAGAATTTGGGTGTCAACGATTATCCGGCCGACAGGACCGTTGCAGCAGCCGTCTCTAGGTGGCTCGCCAGCAACGGGCACCGGGAGAATATTGAGGGCGATTATGATGTCACGGGCATCGGGATCGCCCGTGGGTCCCAAGGCGCCTGGTTCTATACGCAGATTTTCGTGAAGCGTGGGTGAAGCTGTACCGCACAGGCGATCTACCTTGTAACCGGTCACGTGAGATTGGATCCCGGAACCCGAAGGTCGTCAGTTCAAATCTGACCCCCGCTACCAATCAATCCCAAGGGGTTACGGGCAACCGTAGCCCCTTTTCTCTTTCCCCATCCCCGAAGGTCGCATTTCCTCCTCACGGCCCCGAAAGCCCGGAAGGGAAGGAAAGAGGTTTTCCTTCCCCCACCAGGGATTATGTTTCCAGAGCAGCCCGTTAAAGGGCAGTTAGGTCCTTGGCACCGGGAAACAGGAGAATTCTTTCGATTCCGGAATATGCACGGTATCCCTTCCCGTCAGTACTTCATCATCCCCTTTTCCTTCATCATTTCCTTTTCGAAATAGGCTCGGCCGATTCCCACGTTGAACTTCTTGCACCAGATCACGACGCTGTCGTATTCGTCGAGGTTCGTTCCTGCAGGGATGGGGAACTCGACCGTTCCCGTAAACATCTTGAGCAGCCCGATTTCGATTCCTTTCGTGTAGTCTCCTCCCTTGGCCAGATACACCCTTCCGTCCGGAACCTTGTCGACCTTGATGTCGGTCAGGGTCAGCACTAAGTTCCCTTTTTCGTGCTTCACGATGCTTACCTTCCCGGATGCATGGTGTCCTTCGAAACTGGACAGCATCCCCATCCTTATCTCTTCCATCATGGCGCCCGTCGAATATGTCGGTACGAGACTCAACAATGCAACCGCGCAGACGAAATGTACTACGACCGATCTCCCCATGCTCTTCATGATATCTCCTCCTTTTTTTTGGGTTTTCCGCTGGTTTCCCTTTCCGTCCCCATGCTCCCGATGGTATAGAGGAAAGATCACGGAATGGTCACGAAACCGTTGTATTTCTGTAACGAGTGGCATGTTTCGAAGATGGGAGCAGGGGGGATTGCCGGGCGAACGGCTACTTGCGCACCGGCAACGTAAACGAGACGGTTGTGCCGCTACCCTGCGGGCTCTGCTCCTCGATTCGCTCACCGTGCAGCTCGACTATCCTCCGGACGACGGCGAGGCCGAGCCCGGAGCCGGCCGCATCCTCCCGGGCGCTCTCCTTTTCCCCACCCCGAACGTCGGTTCGGTAGACATCCTCACACAGAGCGACAAGTCTTGGCCTTTGGGACAGCCTCCAGTAAAGGGACCTCGAGGATGTGCCCAAAGTGTGCCTAATGAAAATTGCCGATCGATATTGTGTTAGGCGATCCGCTTGTTGTTTTTTCGCCTGGAGCGGTTGCTCTGGGCCGGTATGTGACGCCCGGAACTGCTAACCGTCGGTGTCAGTCGTTTGATCTTCCGGATTTCCTTCGCAGCAGGGGAGTGGCCTACGTGATAGAGATCCCACGCAAGCTGCAGGTTGAGCCAGAACTGTGCTTCCATGCCGAAGAGCTGCTCGAGACGCAGTGCGGTGTCTGGAGTCATGCTCCTTTTGCCGTGGATCAACTCGTTTACGCGTGGATAGGAAACCCCGAGCTTCTCGGCGAGCTCTGTCTGGGAAAGACCTAAGGGTTTAATAAATTCCTCCAGGAGCATTTCGCCGGGATGCGTCGGCGGTCCATGGGTGGGGATGCGAACCATATCGCTTTCCTCCTTCTTAGCGTCCACCGTGGATTGACCTACGACAATTCATCTCAATGGTAATCCGCAATTTCAATTCGCTCCGGTCCATCGGCACTCCAAACAAAACACCCTCCGTACTGGTCGTTTATCCGTATTTTGTGTTGCCCCTGTCGATCGTCTTTCAAGGCCTCCAATCGATTCCCGGAGGGATTCGAAGGGAACTAAGCGAGACCGCAGCGTTGAGCTGGTCGAGTTTCCTCTGGGCCACTCGCCAGACTGGTTCGGGGCAGGTGCGACGAGCTTCCTTGGAACGAACCCGGTTGTAGATGTCTTCCGTGCCCCGGTCAAAGAACGATTTGATCACATTGCGCCTCCTGGCTGCCTGTGTGATCGGGTAATAAAATTATAACGAATAACGTTATACGTGTCAAAAATTGATATCCGGGGACCGACTTCCTTGGATAAGTATTTGTTCCTTGGTTCAAATGAGAGGAATTGACATGCGCAAGCGGTTCCAACATATAGAGATTCGGTTTAAGATTTGCGTCCAAAAACTTGTTGCCCTACAGGCATCCCGCCCGAAGGTCATCAGATGTCCACCGTCTTCCCCTGGCTGATCAGGGTGCTAGCCTCCCGCAGTTTGGCGATGATCTCTTCCGGTCGGTACCGCTTCATCGACATGTCTCCCTCCTCCTCGAACTCGGTCTGAGAGCATAACTGCAAACTGGACC
>JBFFNJ010000229.1:0-3523 GCA_041563215.1 Candidatus Deferrimicrobia bacterium
AAAGTTTCGATCTGTCCGCCGGTGACTCGGCAACCCTCGTGCTCAGCAATTGCCAACTGGAGTCCGCGGATTCCGACACGGTGGACGGCACGCTGATCCTTAACTTTTCGGCAATTGACCTGGTCTCGACAATACAGAGCGTGACGGCAGAGGTACTGCTCAATATCAGCATAAGCTCGGACATAGATGGCACACCCGTTACCCTGAACTTCACCACCGATTTCCAGATGCAGGCGACTACGAGCGATAGTCTCACCTTCAACATTTCGATTACGGCCCAGGACGCAAATGACATCATCGTTGCCGGGGTTGACGGGCAGACGATATACCAGCTTGGCTGTTTTACCGTCACGCTCACCTTCATCGAAACGGTTGCTGATACCTTCACTTTGGCTGAAAACGGGGTGGTCAGCGTTCCCGGGCAGGGTGTCATGACCTTCAGCAACCTCTCACCTCTGGTGTTCGTCCCGGGCCTTTACCCGGATGAGGGGGCCGCGCAGATAGACAGCGGCGGTACCTGCGCCGCCCTGGGTGCCCCCGACGGGGCGAGCGGTGCCGACGGCAGCTACATCATCTTTACAGCGGTCCCGGGGGATGCTGACGACGTGACCCTCGAGCTTTTCGACAGCAACGATACCCTTCTGGCGACGGTAAATACCTTCTACGGGGATCTGTGACGATATTTCCGGAGATTATCCGGATAAGATTTGTTTAGAGAGGATGCAGGCGGGGGGCGGATGTTCGGTCCGCCCCCCTTTGCATTACCCATCCCGAGAGACGAATCACCTCACTTCTTTTCATTTATTCTCCGGTTTTCTCATACGGGGACCCTCAAGCGCCTGATTTGAAATACCTCAATTTTCCGTGAGTTTCGCTATTCCTGTAAGGTTCCCCCCTGATTCCTGGACGAACCTGTAGGATGCGCGGAGAATGGGAAAAGTCAGTCTTTTCTCACCTGTGCAATCAGAAAGGAGGGCAGCATGGGAAAGAGAGTAACGGTCCTTTTTGTTGCCTCGATTTTTGCCCTGGTGGCGATTGTCATGGTATCCGACTCCTCGGTGATACGGGAAGGGGAGAAATCCTACATCGTGGACATGACCGGCGAGAAGTGGGATGTGACCCAGGCAGTCACCCTGGGATTCGAACCGGAGGGGTTTCAGTACGGCATCGGGAAAAACGCCTTCACGCCCCTCGATGACTCGCACCTTACCGAGGGAGACGGGAATATCCCCGGCTACATGCGCGTCATCGGCGTCGGTGACGGCGAGTCGGCGAAAGCCTATTCGGTGGGGCGCCTGAGCCGCCACGAGATCGCGAACAGCGAACTGGGGTTGGAAAAAGTTGCGGTGGCCTACTGACCCCTCGTCGACCTGGCGGCTGTGTACAGCCGCGAAATAGACGGGCAGGTGCTGACGCTCGTACCCTCCGGGTGGACCTACCGCAGTACCTTCGTCCTCTACGACAGGGAGACGGGAACCCTCTGGTATCCGTACAAAAAGGGGCTCATGGGGATCCAGGGGAAGTATTTCAAACGCTGGCTGCCGGAGGTATCTTCAAAGGACACGACCTGGGGAAGGTGGTACGAGGAACATCCCGAATCCCGGGTGATCTGGTAGGTCATTTTGCAGGTCCCCGACGCGCAAAATACCGGGAATGGTGATGATAACCCCGCCTCCTTCCGCCACCGTCTCCATGTGTGGCAAACCTGTCTCCCCATTTACGTTGCTGGGGGATAGGTTCGCATCCCGTAAATCGCGAAACGCCGGGCGGCATTTTGCAGTATGATAGGAAGAGTTGATTTTCCTGATCGGGATTGAGCAGATGATACTTCTTGCATATGGCGTTCCCAGACGGGAGTCGGCATGAGCCTCTTTCTCCTTACCTTCTTTCTCGTCTACGGAGGCGCCCACGTCTACAGTTTCCTGAGGGCCAGGCCGGCCTTCTCCCTTTCGCCCCTGTCGACGTTCCTCGTATCGCTGTTCATGCTTCTCATGGTTGCCGCCCCCGTTTTCGTGCGCCTTGCCGAGAGAGCCGGCCACGGGGGTATCGCCCGGGTCATCGGCTACATCGGGTACACCTGGATGGGACTTTTGTTCCTCTATTTTTCCGCATCCCTGGTGGTAGACTTCTACCGGGTCGCCCTTTTCCTTGCCGGGAAAGTTTCGGGCCACTCCCTCGGGAGTATTTCCCCGGGGCCGCGCGCTGCCTTTTTTCTGCCCCTGATCTTTTCCCTGGGCGTGGGGATCTACGGATACTTCGAGGGAAAGAACATACGGGTCGAGCGGGTAACGAGAGCAACCGACAGGATTCCGAAAAATATCGGCACCGTGAGGGTTGTGCAGATCTCCGACCTCCACCTGGGGCTTCTGGAGAGAGAGAAGAGGCTCAGGCAGGTCATGAGCATCGTCAAGGACGAGAGTCCCCACCTCTTCGTGGCGACGGGGGATCTCGTGGACGGCCAGATGTACGATATCGGGGAGCTGGCCGACCTCTTCAATGACATCGAGCCCCGGTACGGGAAGTTTGCCGTGACGGGGAACCACGAGTTCTACGCCGGCGTCTCCCAGTCCATCGGCTTCATGGAAAAAGCCGGTTTCCGGGTACTCCGGGGCGAGGCGCACACCAATCCCGGGGACGTTATCATCGCCGGCGTCGACGACCCCGCGGGAGACCGCCTTGGCGAGAACAGAGGGGCGGCCGAGCACGAGCTTCTCTCCGGTCTTCCCCGGGACAGGTTCACGCTGCTGCTCAAGCACAGGCCTCTTATCGACGAGAGGTCTCTCGGGCTTTTCGATCTGCAGCTCTCGGGGCACACACACAAGGGGCAGATCTTTCCCTTCAACTTCCTCTCGAGGATCTACTACCCGCGCAATGCAGGCTTCTTCAACGAGGAGAATGGCTCCCTGCTCTACGTCAGCCGTGGGACGGGCACGTGGGGGCCGCCGATTCGCTTTCTCTCGCCCCCCGAGGTGACGGTTATAAGCCTGGTATACGATGACGGTGCGGGTCGAAACGCCAAATCCCCTTCCCCGGAAAATCCCTAGGATCGTGTCTTTCCCGCTGGGGCCGAACCGGTTTATGTAGTATTATCGTATATATGCAACGATATGGGAGAGGGTAAACCGGTGCACAGAAGGATGATATACGCATGTCTTTGCGCAATGGCATTCATTCTTCCCGTTATTCTTCTGACGGGCTCCTCGATTATGGAGGTAGAAGCGATGAGCGAACTTACGATATCGAGCACTGCTTTTTCCCACATGGGCATGATACCGAAGCAGTACACCTGTGACGGGGAGGATCTGAACCCGCCCCTTGCCTTCGATAATGTGCCCGATGGGACGAAATCTTTTGCCCTGATCATGGATGACCCCGATGCACCCGTCGGCCTCTGGGTTCACTGGGTGGTGTGGAACATACCGGGGGAAGCTGCAGGGATAGAGCAGAATACCGTGCCACCCGGGGCACTTCAGGGGAAAAACAGCTGGGGAAGAAACGATTACGGGGGACCCTGCCCGCCTTC
>JBFFNJ010000230.1:0-3510 GCA_041563215.1 Candidatus Deferrimicrobia bacterium
GGAAGCGTCATTTGTTCCGTCAACTTCTGTTCGAAAATTACATTCAAACTCTCAGGGATAACTGCGTATATGAGACCGGAGCCGGCAACGAGGGCCCCCTCGCAGGCCATGACAACAGCCCCGGTAAGTCCCGTTGAGCCACCAATTACGTGTACTTTGCCGGCTTTTCCCTTGTGAAAATCCAACGGGCGCTCGGGAATCAGGTCTCTTACCCCCTGGGAAGTTACGAGAAAGTTTTTTACTTCCAGGTTGTCAAAGGCAATCTCCGGGAATCCGATATCGAGGATGTGAAGGTCCCCGCAGTAGGTACACCCCGGCGGCACGGCCTGCCCCACTTTCATCAGGCCGAATGTGCAGGTTACATCCGATACTACCGCTTCTCCCAGCACCCTTCCCGTTGACGCATCGACGCCGCTTGGAATGTCTATTGAGCAAACCGTTTTTGCGTAGGTGTTTATCGTATCGATCACACTTCGATGAATTCCCTCTATATCCTTGGAAAGGCCAGTCCCGAACAGGGCGTCGACTACCATGTGCGCATTCTGGACGGATTTGGCAAGATCCTTGATGTCATTGTCATCCCTGATCTCCATGACATCTCCGCCGCCTTTCACGAATATATCGATATTGAGCCGCAAATCGCCGGCGGCATCGTTGATCTTACCGACGAGGTATGAATCCACCTGGCAATCCTGCTCCTCGAGGTAGCGTGCTACGACGAATCCATCGCCACCGTTGTTTCCCATGCCCGAAACGACCGTGACCGGCACCCCCGGGGTCCAGAGCCCCTGCTTCTCGAGGGTCTCGATTATTATGGCTGCTGTACCCCTGCCCGCGTTCTCCATGAGGACGGGGCCGGGAATCCCTATTTCCTCGATAGTCCTCCGGTCGATCTCGGCCATCACCTCGGCCGTGACGAGAGGGTTCACTTTCCGTCTCCTTCCAGGATAACGAATCCCACAACCATTTTTCCGTCGTGGGTAATGCTTGCGTGAACAAAATTTACCCCTGCCCTATCGGCGTATTCTCTCGCTCTGCCGTGGAGTGCGACCCGGGGCTCACCTTTCGGCCCTCTCAGCGTTTCCACGTCTTTCCAGAGAATCCCTCCGGATTTACCCGTCCCGAGAGCCTTCATCACCGCCTCCTTAATGGCGAACCTTCCGGCGAGCCTCTCGTGTAATCTCACATCGGAGCGAAGAGCATATTCGATCTCGCCTTCCGTAAATACCCTGTCCAGGAAACGCTGGCCGTAATCTTTCACGAGGCGTTTTACCCTATCCATATCCACCGTGTCAACGCCGATCCCTAGAATCACGAAACTCCTCGCAAAAGTTCCACCATCTCCCTTACCGCCTGGTAGAGACCCATAAAAACTGCTCTCGATACGATTGCGTGGCCGATGTTGAATTCCTCGATCTGGGGAATTTTCAGAAGCGAAACGATGTTTTTGTAGTTGATCCCGTGTCCTGCGTTGACTCCCAGGCCTATCGATGCGGCGAAAAAGGCCGATTCCCTTATCTTGTTCAGCTCCCGCGTTTCCCCCGGTGTCCCAAATGCCTCACAGTAGGAACCCGTGTGTATCTCGATATAGTCGGCGCCGGAATCTCTCGAGGCTTTTATCTGATCCAGCACGGGGTCTACGAACAAGCTCACCACGATACCTGCTTCTTTCAGCTCTCTGTTTGTCTCCTCGATATGGCCCAGGTTATCGATAACGTCGAGGCCGCCTTCCGTGGTCACCTCCTCCCTTTTCTCGGGCACCAGCGTGCAGCTGTGTGGCCTGAACCTTCTCGCTATGCCAACCATCTCATCGGTCGCCGCCATCTCCAGGTTCAGCTTCGTCTTGATAAACTGTGCAAGGAGGGTAACATCTCGGTCGCTTATGTGCCGTCTATCCTCCCTCAGGTGAACGGTGATACCGTCGGCTCCCGCAAGCTCCGCGATCGCCGCGGCGTAAACGGGATCTGGCTCCACGGTTTTTCTCGCCTCCCTTACCGTTGCCACATGATCTATGTTCACCCCCAGCTTTTTCATGACCGGTAGCCTTTTATCTCCCGGGTGGCTTTTTCCGCTATATGCCGTGCAATATGGGATATGTCATTTTGATCTTCACCCTCGACCATGATTCTCAAGAGATGTTCCGTCCCGCTGTAGCGCACGTAAAGCCTGCCGCGTCCGGTCAGGTTTTTTTCGTAATCATGAATGAGATTCGCCGTCTCCCTCAGCTGCCGGAGAGGTATCTTCCTGTCTACCTCGAGATTCAACAGAACCTGTGGAAAATCCTCCATGACTTTCCTGAGTTCAGACAGGGGCCTGCCCTTTTGTATCACCACTTTCATGAGCTGCAGGGATGCAAGGATCCCATCTCCCGTCGTAGCGTGGTCGAGGAAGATAATGTGGCCCGACTGCTCGCCGCCGAAATTGTAGTTTCCTCTTCTCATCTCCTCTATCACGTACCTGTCGCCGACATCGGCTCTTTTTACCCGCACACCCGCCTTCCCCATGGCAAGTTCGAATCCGATGTTGCTCATCATCGTTGCCACGATCGTTTTTTTCTTCAGCTTCTTCTCTTCCAGCATGTTGAGGCCACATATCGCCATGATGTGGTCCCCATTTAATATTTCCCCCTTCTCATCGACAATGATGCACCTGTCCCCGTCACCGTCGAGGCAAATGCCCAGGTTCGCACCCTCATCGCGAACCATCTGAGAGATGTTTTCCGGATGAAGCGAACCGCAATCCTTGTTGATATTGAACCCATCCGGGTTCCCGCCTATGATCTTTACCCGCGCACCCAGTTCCTTAAAAACCGATGGTGCAGCACGGTATCCGGCTCCATTCCCGCAATCGATCACGACTTTGATCCCGTCGAGGGTAAGTCGTTTTGGGAAGGTGCTCTTCAGGTAAACAACGTACCTGCCCGTGGCATCTTCTATCCTATTGGCCTTCCCTATGTTTTCTGGACCTGGCCGGTGTTCATCCAGGATCGACGATGTCATGAGTTCCTCGATCCTCCCCTCCACGTCATCGGGGAGTTTGAACCCGTCCCCGCCAAATATCTTGATCCCGTTATCGTAAAAAGGATTGTGTGAAGCAGATATCACAACCCCTGCATCCGCCCTCATGCTCGCGGTAATGAATGCGATCCCCGGCGTGGTCAATGGGCCGACGAGGAGAACGTCGCCGCCCATCGAAAGGATCCCAGCGCAGAGGGCCGTTTCAAACATGTAGCCTGACAGCCGGGTATCTTTCCCTATGACGATTTTGTGCCTTCCAAAACCGTTCCTGAAGTGATATGCAACGGCCCTGCCCACGGCCGTTGCAGTTTCCACCGTCATGGGCTCGGCGTTCGCAATTCCCCTGATCCCGTCTGTGCCGAAAAGTTTTCTCCTCATGACTTCCTCCTTATAACGGTGAGGAATAACTGAATATTATATGTTTTTTTTCGGAAGGGAGAAAACGTTACTTTACTTTTTGAATTTAATTTTGACCGCAACCATCCCGTCACCA
>JBFFNJ010000231.1:0-3491 GCA_041563215.1 Candidatus Deferrimicrobia bacterium
CCAGATTTTGCTCCAGGAAATTTTCCGCTGGAAGGGAGAGAGAGGAACGGCAAGGGAGGGGGAATTGACCCCAACGGAGACCCCCTCAAAATTTCTTCCTCATGCGGAAAAGTCATGGGCATGACAATTACCGAATATTTTCTTTTCACCTGCGGAGCGATATGCCTTGCTCTCTTTCTGTTTCGAACCTTGGGCCCTTTTTTCCGCTCCCGTCTGGAAAATGCCGCGGAAGCAACCTCCCGACGTCTCCGTGAGGATTTCTTGTCCTTCTCTCCTGAGCAGGTGCGGGGTTTTCTTATTTCGGCCGGCGGCATTGTCGCACTTGCGGTCATGGTAGGAACCGGGGATGTTTTCTGGATGATGGTGGTCGGTTCGACCCCCGTTCTTCTTTGCGGCGTCTTCGTCCGCCACGTTCGGGCAAGGAGACGAAAACGAATCGTGTCCCAACTTCCGGCTTTTCTCGAAATTCTTGCCGGCCACGTGAAGGCAGGGCATAGCATCCCGGAATCTCTCCAGGAGGCGATCCCCTTGATGCCTTTGGGTATCCGGGAGGAGGTTTCCTGGCTCTGTCAGGCGATCCGCCTGGGGACGCCCCTACCAGACGCGCTCCTTGTGTGGGAACAGCGTATGGCATGCGAGGAAATATCCTTGATCGTTCGTCCTCTCCGCATCGCGATCCCCGCCGGGGGAAACCTCTACGATCTTCTCATACGCTGCCGTGACATCCTCAGGGCGAAGATGCGACAAGAGGAAAAGATGCGAAGCATGACTGCTCAAGCAAGGTTCCAGGCGCTTATCCTGACTCTCTTGCCCCCCGGATTCATCATCGTTCTATCGAAAATCGAACCAGAATATCTTGCTCGTTGCCAGGATACGGCAGCGGGAAAAACCCTCATGGGGATCGCCGGTGTGTTGCAGCTTCTTGGGTGGCTATCCATCCGGAGAATTATGGCGGCAAACAAATGAAGGCTACCGATATCCTGTCATTCGGCATGCCTTTGTTGGTCGGCTTTTCCCTGATGTACCGGTTTTTCAAAAGGACTTCCCTCCCCCGCATGATGTTTCGAGTTCCGGACAAGGTGATCGAGGTTCACCAGCAGGCACATTCGAAACTGATCGGAGGGAAATCGTTCCCCATTCCCGGCGGGATGTTGGTCACCTCATTACGCGGGTGGATGGCGGGGGAAATCGTATGGATATCCGTCATGGCAGTGTCCTTGGCCGTAGACCCTTCCTTATCCAGGATGGCCTTATCTCTATTCTTTGGCTTGGGTCTTGGATTCTTCACGCTATTTTTATCCATCAGAGAGCAAGCGAAGAAAAAACTGGAAAACGTTCGCTCTGCTCTCCCCGTAGCCTCCTTCCTCTTCTCCCTGCTTCTCGAGGCGGGGATGGGATCCCATTCCGCCCTGCAGGAGGTTTCGCAAGCGATTCCGAAAGGCCCCCTCGCCAGGGAGTTGGAAGAGATATCCCGAGCGCGAATGCTCGGAATCTCCAGGGAGGAAGCCCTGGAAAGATCGCGAGGGCGGGTTCCCCTCGATGATTATCAGATCTTTCTGAATCTTATCCGCCAGGGAGAGCGACTGGGGGTAGGTCTATCTCGCGGGCTACGCGAACATTCCTCGAAAATGTTGGAAGGAGAAGGATACCGAGCAGAGGCGGCTGCCCAGAAGGCTGCAGTAAAACTTCTCTTCCCGCTGGTGGCTTTCATATTTCCCGCGGTCGTGCTGGTCATCTTTTCGCCCATCATCCTTAACATTATGGAAATGTGGTGTCACTAAGAGATGGTGCGGATCTCATTCCATGGCAATACCAGGCGAATGGCCGTAATGCTTGTGGTTTTGGGCCTTTCCCTGAAAACCCCCGCATGGGGCGCCGATGCAGGAGGGTTGATACCAGACCCTTTAGCAGCGGACGCCCAGGACAAATGGATAACCCTGTCTCAAAAAATTGCAGAGGCAAAAGGGAAGGAAACCAGTCGAAAATATTTCCGGAGTCTTCTGCGGCAAAAGAAGAGGAACCCTCTCCGGCGGATTTCCCCGGATCCATCCGGATTCCCTCCAGCTCATTGATTATAATTAGAAGTTCGATACTATTCCGGAGAGCGGAATGTGAACACTCGTCCCGTGAAACCATCGAAAATCCACTACGGCTGGATCATCGTCATAACCGGAGGGCTGACCGTCTTCTCCTGCCTGGGGTTGGCCCGGTTCGCCTACAGCATGCTGCTTCCCTCGATGGGAAAGGCCCTGCTTTTGGGCTACGACCAGATGGGATACATCGGGACCGGGAATTTCGCCGGGTACCTGGCCGCCGTCGCCATGGCGCCTTTTCTCATGCATTGGTGGGGAGGGCGAATCACGATCACGTTCGGTCTTGTCCTTCTCGCCGCCTGCATGATCCTCATCGGGCACGGCACGGGGTTCCTGTTCGTTCTCGCCCTCTATTTCCTGACGGGCATCGGGAGCGGCCTTGCCAACGTGCCCATGATGGTGCTGGTATCCCACTGGTTTACGAAGGCGAAACGGGGCCAGGCGGCCGGAATCATGCTCGCCGGAAACGGGCTGGCGATCATTTTCGCCGGGATGCTCGTTCCCCTGCTAAACCGTATCCTGGGAGCCGACGGGTGGAGAAGCGGATGGCGGATCCTGGGCGCGATCTCCGCCGGGATTGCCATCACCGCGGGATTGCTGTTGCGCAACTCCCCCGCCGACCTGGGCTTATCTCCCCTGGGGGATAGAAACGATCCCGGCCCGCAGCCCGTTGCTTCCCCGGGGAACCCGGCAGGCAAGGGGATCGTGGTTCACCTCGGTATCCTGTACCTTCTCTTCGGACTCACGTACATGATCTATGGAACCTTCATCGTCACGACGATGGTCTCCGAGCGCGGCATGGCGGAAGTGACCGCGGGGCGGTTCTGGGCCTGGGTTGGATTTTTCAGCCTTTTCTCAGGCCCCCTGTTCGGAATCCTCTCGGACCGGATCGGACGCAAGGGGGGGTTCATGGCTGTCTTTGCGGTGCAGACTGTGTCCTACGGCCTTGCCAGCGCAAACCTTGGGATGTGGGCCCTCTATCTGTCCATCGCGCTGTATGGAATTGCCGCCTGGAGCATACCGACCATCATGGCCGCCGCGGTGGGCGATTACCTGGGTCCTGCGCGCGCAGCTGCAGGCTTTTCGATCATCACGTTCTTCTTCGGCGCGGGGCAAACCTTTGGCCCGAGCCTGGCGGGGATCGTTGCGAAACACACCGGCACGTTTTCCACCAGTTACCTGATCGCCTCCGCGGCTACGGGAGCCGCCGTTCTGCTGTCTTCCTTCTTGCGTAATCCTCATGGGGAGGGACCGGAGACCACCCTTTAACCCTCAAATAGGCAACCTCTTTCATATAAACTAATACTTCATATTATGAATTATATAAATTTGATATATAAGACTTATAATATCAAATAATAGTTTCGCAACCTTTGATTTCCGATTCCGGCACATTAA
>JBFFNJ010000232.1:0-3484 GCA_041563215.1 Candidatus Deferrimicrobia bacterium
TCCAAAGGTCTGAATCAGGGACCGGGAGGAACGGAGGAAACCCTCCCTGTCCGCATCGAGTATGGCGACCAGAGAAACCTCGGGGATATCGAGACCTTCCCGGAGAAGGTTGATTCCCACCAGGACGTCGAACTCCCCCTTTCTGAGCGCCCGTATGATATTGAACCTTTCGATCGTATCGATATCCGAATGGAGGTAGCGTGTGGCAACGCCGAGTTCATTGAAATACTCCGTTATCTCCTCGGCAAGCCTCTTGGTCATCGTCGTAACCAGCACCCTCTGGCTCTTTTCGATACGCAGCCGTATTTCCCCTATGAGGTCGTCTATCTGCATCTTGGCGGGTCTGACCTCAACCTTCGGATCCACGAGCCCCGTCGGCCTGATGATCTGTTCGATCGCTCTTTTGCGGGAAACCTCGAACTCGAAGTCCCCGGGGGTTGCGGAGACGAAAACCGCCTGACCTATCCTTTCCCTGAACTCGTCGAAGGTAAGCGGCCTGTTGTCGAGGGCCGAGGGAAGTCTGAATCCGAAATCCACCAGCGTCTCCTTCCTCGATCGGTCCCCTTTGTACATACCGCGAAGTTGAGGTATCGAAATGTGGCTTTCATCGATAAAAATTATGAAGTCGTCGGGCAAATAATCTATGAGCGTAAATGGGGGCTGTCCGGGAAGCCTTCCATCCAGGTGCCTCGAATAGTTCTCGATGCCGTTGCAGTAACCCATCTGTTCGATCATTTCTATGTCGTACTCTGTCCGCTGACGCAGCCTTTCTGCCTCCAGCAGTTTGCCCTCGCGATTCAGTTCGAGGAGTCTCTCTTTCAACTCTTCCCTGATAGTCAGAATTGCACGTGAAAGAACCTGATCGGGAGTCACATAGTGGCTTGCGGGAAATATAACCGTTTCCCTTACCCTTGAAATCTTCTTCCCCGTCAGCGGATCGAAGTAAGACAGGGATTCAACGGCGTCCCCGAAAAACTCCACCCTCAGCCCTCTCGAATCCTCATAGGCGGGAAAAACTTCCAGGACGTCACCCCTTACGCGGAACACGCCCCGGAAAAAATCGTACTCGTTTCTCTCGTACTGCATGTTTACAAGGCATTTTATCGCCGCATCCCTTCCGAAATCGTCTCCTTCAGCTATTCTCAGGACAATCGAGTTGTAGAATTCCGGCGAGCCAAGCCCATAGATGCACGAGACAGAAGCGACAACGATCACATCGCGCCGCTCGATGACCGAGCGGGTAGCACTGTGCCTGAGCTTGTCGATCTGCTCGTTGATCGAAGAATCTTTCTCGATGAAAAGATCAGTCTGGGGGATATATGCCTCGGGCTGGTAATAATCGTAGTAACTCACGAAGTATTCGACAGCGTTTTCGGGGAAGAGTTTTTTGAACTCCATGTAGAGTTGGGCGGCGAGAGTTTTGTTGGGAGCCAGGATTATCGCCGGGCGGTTAACGCTGGCAATCACGCTCGCCATCGTAAAGGTCTTCCCCGACCCTGTTACGCCGAGCAGGACCTGGTAGGGCAATCCCTGTTTCAGTCCTTTAACGAGTGCACGGCAGGCTTCCGGCTGATCTCCTGAAAGGGTGAACGAGGAAAAAAGGTTAAACGTACCCATCATGATTCTTCATCTTTGAACTTCCAGAACGTTCCCGATCTCGTGTCTTCTAATATCATACCCCATTTCGCAAGCTCACCCCACATTCTGTCGGCTCTTTCAAAGTCATGAGCCGCACGGGCTTCCTCCCGCTGGCGGATTTTATCCAAAACGGTATCGATGGAAATGCCGAGTTTTTTCAGTTTGTCTTCGATACCGTAGCGGAAGTAGGCATCACAGGTATCGGCGAGCAGACCGAGGACCTTCGACAGGTCGATGATCATACCTCCGAGGGTCACGAAGGCCGACGCTTTCTCCTGCTCCCTGGAAATCACTGAAGGGTACAATCGGTTCACTCTCCTTACCGCATCAAAAACAAAACCCAGAGCCGCAGCAGTGTTGAAATCATCATTCATGGCATCTATAAATTTTTTCTTCAGATCAGCCAGATGGCCCTGATCCGGCCCATCGAGGCAGGAGATGGCATCCCCCTTCCCCATGGCTGGTATACCGGCCTCCCTGATTCGCACATTCCTGTCGTAAAAATTGTAGAGCCTGTCCAGCCCCGCTTTGGCCTCCCGTATGCTCCTGTCGGTAAAGTCGATCGGGCTCCGGTAATGGTTTGATGCGAAGTAGAAACGAATCACTTCCGGATGAAAATGCGTGAGTACCTCCCGGATAGTGAAGAAGTTCCCGAGCGACTTCGACATCTTTTCCCTGTTTATGTTCACAAACCCGTTATGAAGCCAATACCTGACGAATGACTTTCCCGTAGCCCCCTCGGACTGGGCTATCTCATTCTCATGGTGGGGGAATATGAGATCTTTCCCGCCTCCGTGGACATCGAAGCTGTCGCCCAAATGCTTCATCGACATGGCGGAACATTCGATGTGCCAACCCGGCCTTCCGGGTCCCCAGGGGCTTTCCCAGGCAGGTTCCCCTTCTTTGCTCCTTTTCCAGAGGGCAAAATCGAGCGGATTCCCCTTCCTCTCGTCGACGTCGACCCGTGCGCCTGCCAGGAGTTCCTCGATTTTTTTCCCGGAGAGCTTTCCGTAGTCAACTATCCTGTCCACCGAGCAGTAAACGTCTCCGTCAACTTCGTATGCATACCCATCGCCGATAAGTTTCTCCACCAGGGCGATAATTTCGGGAATGTGCTCGGTTGCTCTGGGCTCATTGCTGGGAAGTAACAGGCCGAGCCTCTCCATATCATCCTTGAAGGCCTCAATGTACCTCTCGCTGATCACGGTGAAATCCACCCCTTCCTCGAGTGCCCTGTCAATGATCTTGTCATCGATATCCGTGAAATTCCTGACATAGGAAACGTGGTACCCGAGAAACAGAAGGTATCGGTAAATGAAATCAAAGACGATGTTTGCCCGCGCGTGCCCGAGATGGCACAGGTCATATGCAGTTATCCCGCACACGTACATTTTTACCTCGCCTTCATTTTGGGGGACAAACTCCTCCTTCCTGTTTCCGAGGGTGTTAAAGACTACGAGGCCCATGCTCAGTCTCCTCCCTTTTCTTTTTCTACGAGAGCAACAGCTATCGATGAGATTCCCTCTCCCGATCCCTCAAAACCCATACCTTCAGTGGTCTTCCCCTTCACGGAAACGGCGGCCCCTTCTATCCCCAGCACACGGGAAATGGAAGCAACCATCCGTTCGGCGTAATCAGCTATCCGGGGACGCTGGCATATTATCACGCAATCGATATTTACGATCCTTTCTCCCCTGCCTTCGATCATCCTTGCCACCTTGGAGAGGATTTCCGTGCTCGCAATTCCCCTGATGGACTCATCATCGGGGGGTTGCTCTACCTCTATTTCAACTGTACCGTCACACTGTGGTGCGAGGCGTCAGTTCCTGAATTCCTGGAATACCGA
>JBFFNJ010000233.1:0-3469 GCA_041563215.1 Candidatus Deferrimicrobia bacterium
AACCAGTTTTCATCGGGATGGTAACGGGTGGGGATACAGCCCCCCGCCTTACAATTGCTTTCCTCCCCTTACGAAGGCGGGTCGTATGAAGCTTGTAGACCATTTGCATCGCCCGCCTTCCCCCTCCCTTCAGCAGCAAGGTAAGGCTACACTAGGTCGATTGTTGAGTCCTCATCCCGGCATGGCCGTCTGTCTCTTTTCTTCACCCTCATTTGCCCTTGAACGGGAAGGGAGATTCTGCAAATCTATGAGGAACGGCGCAATGAAAAATGTTCCCCACAAAAGTGATTCAATGCCCGGGAAAATGCCCGCGCGAGAAGTCATGCGGCGTTTTATCTTTTATTTCTTTGCTCTGCTCATAACCGCTGCCCTGTGTCCCGGGTGTGAGAAAAAAGCCGAGAGAGGGATATATTTCCGTCATGCCTACCTGGACGAAAAGTATGAGATAGGAGGAAAATATCCACTCCCCGATGAGTTGTCCGGCAGGGTGAACTGCTACCGCTTCGTCGTAAACGACGATGGAAAGGTAGAGAAAGTAGAGTATTTGAACCGAGGAAAACCGGAAAAAGACCCGTACTTCGGGGCGGCAAAGGTGCAGGTTGAGCGCCGGGCCGGTTTCAGGAAAATAATGTACAGAGACCGAAGAGGTAGGCCCTCGCAAAACAGGAAGGGGGTTTTTACACTCCTTTTGAAACTCGATGAAAACAAAAATCCCGTGCACGTATCCAATCTTGACGGTGAAGGGAACGTGATGGAAAACGCAAGCGGGGTGGCCCAATACGCGTTATCACTCGACGAGAGAGGACGGAAGGTCAAAGCGCTCTTTTTCGACAAAAACGGCAACAGAATCACGGACCGCGATGGATATTACGAGGTGCGCTACACCTATGATGACCGGGGGAACATACGCGAAATGTCAAACCATGGCAAAGACGGGGGTTTGCTGGAAAACAGGGACGGCATCACCATCATCCGGCAAAAATTCGACGAACACAAGAATATCATCGAACAGAAATATCTGAACGCGAAGGGAAAGCTGCGGGAGAACAGGGACGGCTTTGCCATCGCGCGAATGAAGTATGATAAAGCGGGAAACAGGGTCGAGCAGAGCCATTTTGGGGCGAATGAAAAATTAAAGGAAGTGAGAGACGGGATCGCTGTCTGGCAAATGGAATATGACGAGCGGGGGGAGCTTAAAAAAACCGTTACCCTCGATGGGCAAAGGAAAATAACAGATTCGGGGAAAAATTAACTGCCCCATGGGGAGATAGGCGAGGTATATCAGAACAGGTGCATTAAAGGCGGCGCAACAACCTATGAAACCTTTTCCGAGTTTTCCTCTTCCGAGTTCTTCTCCTGGTTTCGCTCTTTCGAGTTTTTCCTTGAGCTTCCCTCGTCCGATTGTCCCTCGGATTCCCCGTCCTTTCAAACGGTTCGGTTTTTTTCAGCTGCTTACGCCGCCTTAACTACTATAATATACTAATTATCATAAATTACAAGACAAATTTCTCAGTTTCTCGAGAATCTTCACCATCGCCAGCGTATCGAGCCGGCAGTACGCCCGCAGAGACCTCCCGATCCGCTCTGCTTCGAAGGCGTCCCGGGCCCCGCACATTTCGTAGAAAGCCTCCATCGCCGCGCCGCCATCGCTGATATCCAGCCCCTCGTAGCTCAAGCCGGGAACGAGGGCCGGGAGAACCGCTTTGATCGACGTGGAGCCTCGCATCTTCCAGAAATAGACGTCCCTCCTCCTGAAGGGAACCGCCAGGTCCACGATGTTATGGATGACGGCCTCTGCCTTCCTTCCCGGTTCCGGGAACCACCTCATCATGTTCCGCAGAACCTCCGTCTCGAAAGATCTCCCGTAGACGAGGACGCAGGCTTCCTCGGGTATTTCGTCCAAGAGCTTCTGCATCATGCCCATCCTGGGGTCGCCCCGGGACGGGGCAAGAAACTCGCTGTGCCTGACTCCTGATTTTTCGTCCGGAATGGAATGGAGAGAGTAGAGAAAGGGAACCTGCTCGTAGGGTTTCGTACCGTCGAAGGGAGGGATGGGGTCCATGAGCGTTTCGAAGTCGAGAAAGAAGAGGGGATACCGGATGGAACGAAGGAAATCTGCCACCCCCTCCCTGTTTACATAGTTTCTTTTTTTGAGTGTCGCAGCTGCCTGAATCCTCTGGGCGGGGGACATATTCTCGAGTGGCACGTCCTGCAGCAGAACTATCCCCTGCGCGTAGAGTGCGAGTTTGTCGACCCCTTTCCCCTTCAGGCTGAAGACGGAGTCCTCGGGAATGTGCTGCCAGCAGTGCCCCTTGAAGCCGCAATCTTCGATATCAGCGCAGTGCCTGCCGATATCCACCCCCGGCATCGGGCCCCCGAGCACTCCCTTCTGCTTTCGAACCTCCTCTCCCACGGATAGGTGCTTCTCGGCAACCTCTTCCGTCACGTCCCGTATCGTGAAAAGCTCTCCCGCCCGTATCTCTCCGTTTCTGACGTATCCGCGGTTTATGTAAACAACGTTGGCCTTTGCGACCGGCAAAAGCGAGCCCCGGAGCACGTAATACTGAAGCGCCGCGTCCTCGACGTACATCTCCTTTACCCTCGCCGCGTCCTTCACCTCATAGATCTCCCACCCCCTCCATCCCCGGTGGAGGATATCCACGCTCACCGACACCCCATCGTGGGTAAATGCCGCGTCATACAGGGTGGTTGCGCCCCGCAGAATCTCCCCGGCCGTGAGCTCGACGGGTTCCCCATGTGATTCTTTTTTTCGCGGTATCTCAACGCCTCCCGGGAAGAGTTTACGCGCAATTCCATTCACCCGTGCGCTGTTTCTCTTTCTCGTCCTGCGCGAGGGATGTGGCGCATCCCTCAGTTCGGGATGATGCTTGTTGAGATAAAGGGACTTGTAGCAGCGAAGCCCCTTGAGATACAGGGACCTGTTGAGCAGGGAGCCGTTATTTTCCGTGTCACCCATGAAGATCATCCTGCCGATGGCATTTGCCAGATAGCATATCCCCCCTTAATATATATATTGGTGGATTTCGCCACCCCTGTAAACCCGCCAAAAGGAAGAGGCGAAAGACAGGGTGACTGAATGCGAAGCTGTCCATGCTCATTCGCGGCTATCCTGGAGGAAAACCTTACCGCCATGTCATGGCCGGTCATCCCGGCCCTGTATTTTGCCCTTTGAGGGGGGCCATCTTTTTTATACTATTTGAGGGGGGATGAAAAAACCAAAAGGGAAAACGCAGGGCCGCCGTTATCGTCACGGCACATCGTTGTCCGTGTGATGTGACCGGGAAGGTTTGCAGGCGGCGGTTTTGCCAAAGGAGGGTTATCCCATGCAGGGACTGAGAGGCAAGGCGCTCTTTATCACGGGGGCAAGCAGGGGTATCGGAAAAGCAATCGCATTGCGCGCCGCACGGGACGGTGCCAGCATAGCAATTGCCGCCAAAACGGCGCAACC
>JBFFNJ010000234.1:0-3468 GCA_041563215.1 Candidatus Deferrimicrobia bacterium
AGAGAGCAGAAAGCAGAGAAATCGAAAAGATGCTGGCTCGAACATCCGAACATCCGAGGCTTCGAAGATCTTGAGCTTGTCGAAGGACCGAAGCTCCGCGAAAACCAAAAGGCTCAGAAGTTAAGAGGTTGAGAAGTTGAGATTTGATCAACTTCTTAATTCCTAAGCTTCTTAACTTCTTTCTTTTGACTCGGGATCCGGGACTCGAGACTCGGGACTACCATAAGCACAGAAAGCAGAACAGCAGGAGGCAGGGACTGACCCCAAACCTGAGTTTTGCCCGGGACTTTATTTGCTCAAGGGGATAATTTTCTTGCAATTCTTTGGAATTGAAAAGTTATGATAAGCAGATCAGTCCATTTTTAGAAAATTTCAATTTTGGAGGCATCTCATGAGGAAGATGAGCAGAATTTTTGCGTTTGCCCTGGCGTTGACCCTCACGATTACAACCGCGGCACAAGCGGGGCCAATTCTCGACCGCATCCAGAAAAATGGAGTTCTCGTGGTGGGGACATCGGGCAACCAGCCGCCGTTGAATGCAACAACGAAAGACGGGAAAATAATCGGCCTCGAGGTCGATATTTCAACGCTTTTAGCTTCGGCCATGGGGGTGAAGCTCAAGGTGGTGAGCATGCCCTTCGCGCAGCTTCTGCCGGCTCTCTCCGAGGGAAAGATAGACATGATCATGTCGGGCATGACCATGACGCCGAACAGGAACATGAAGGTTGCATTCGTCGGCCCTTACTACGTTACGGGGAAAGCGTTCCTCACCAAGAGCGAGACGATAGCTTCGCTGAAAGAGGCCAACGGCATAGACGCGCCGGAATATACCGTGGCGGCTCTCAAGGGCTCCACCAGCCAGGCCTTCGTTGAGAATGTTCTGCCCAATGCAAAGCTCGTGGCCACGGATAACTACGACGAGGCCCTGGACATGGTCATAAAGGACGAAGCCCACGTGATGGTTGCGGACTATCACTTCTGCGCCGTGTCGGCATTCCGCTTCAAGGACAAGGGGCTGACCACGGTGAAGGCGCCCTTTACCTTCGAGCCCATTGCCGCGGCGCTTCCGGATGGAGACCCCCTTCTGGTAAACCTGGTGCAGAACTTTCTCGTCACTCTGAACGGCTCCGGCGATCTCAAAAAGTTAGCCGAGCGCTGGTTCACCGACGGTCCGTGGCTCAAGGAGTTGCCGTGAGAATCCCAAACGAGACGAATTAATCGATATGGATCATGATCGTCGGTCGAGCTTACAGAAAATTCGTCCTCCTTCTATCCGTACTTATCACTCTTTCCGTCCCGGCGAGGGCTGACTGGGTGAACCTCTCCGGCGCGGAGAACGCCCGGAACATAGCCGAGATTTACATCGAAAACGACCACGTCCGGCTCGTCCTGGAGGTGCACGTGGGCGACCTGGAAACCTTCTTTCACCTTGTCCCCGACGATCTCCTGAAGGAAGGGGCAAAAGGACGTCCTTCCCCGGCTGGACGCATCCGTACGTTTTCGAAGGAAACCTTTCAATTTGTGACGGGCGATGGGAGGAATCTCCCGGCGGAGCTCAAAATGGCAGAGCCGCGGATGCGGATAGAGCGCCCGTCGCCCTTCGCCGGCATGATCAACCCCGTCACCGGGAGACCTGTCCCGGGGCCCCCCGATGACAAGCGGGTGCTCTACGCCGAACTCGTCTACGCCTTTTCCGGCAGGCCGGAGACGCTCACGATCGTCCCCCCCATCGGTGGGAGGGGAATGGCCGCGGCGAGCATCGGGTTCATCGCCTACCACCAGGGTGTGCCCGTCGTCGACTTCAGGTTTCTGTCTGAGCCGGCGCGCCTAACCCTGGACTGGGACGACCCCTGGCACAGCAGCTTCGAGGCGAAGTCACTGAAGCGGTGGCAGCAGTCGGGTGTAAGGTCTTTCCTATACATAGAACCCTATGAGGTTCGCCACGAGATCCTGGTGCGGGTGAAGGACCTCTCGGCATGGATGGACCTGGGCCTCAAGGGAAAGGATTTTATCGAGATCGAGGAACTGGAGCCGCTCAAGAAACGTGCAGGTGAATTTTTCCTGGCGCGCGAGAATGTCACGATCGACGGGGAACGGCTCAAACCGATCCTGGACCGAACGAGCTTCATCAAGTACACGATGATGCGCACCATCTTTCTGGATCAGCCGGAGCGCATGCCCCTCAACACCGCCATGCTGGGTGTCATCATCACCTACATTACGGAGGGCATACCGCAGCAGGTCACCGCCGGGTGGGACCTCTTCTCGGACCGGATTCAGAAAGTGCCCGTCATTGCCGAGGACCCCGCCGGACCCTTCCCGTCCTACCTGACGCCCCATGACAGTGTCCACAGGTGGACCAATTTTCTCAAAAAGTACGAGATTCCCCAGGTACGGGAAGTATCCGTGGCGGACACGTTACCGCAGCAAAAGATTCCTCTCGGGACCCTTGGGTGCCTTGCCCTCCTCGTGCCCGTCGGTCTTCAGGTGAAAAAGCGCTGGCGGAGCGGAAATCCCCTCGGCGTGCCGCTCGGTCTCGCAGGGGTCCTCATTGCGGGAAGCATCCTGCTGTACCCCTACACGAAGGTGGCAGTCGGCCGTCCCGGCATTCTGGGAGGAGGGATAAAAAAGGATACAGCCTCCGTAATCCTCCACAGCCTGTTGAAAAACGTCTACCGCTCCTTCGACTTCCGCGGGGAGAGCGATGTGTACGACAGGCTCGCCCTTTCCGTCTCGGGGGACCTCCTGGAGAAGATCTACCTCCAGAACAGGAGATCCTTCGAGGTGAAACAGGCGGGGGGTGCACGGGCCAGGGTAAAGGAGGTCGAGATCGAGGACGTGGAGGTAAAACGGCCCGATGACCGCCCACGGGCGCTCCTGCTTACGTCGAAGTGGACGGCCACGGGAACGGTGGGGCACTGGGGCCACATCCACATCCGGAAGAACCGCTATGCTGCCAACGTCACCGTCGAGCCGGTGGAGGGGGCATGGAAGATCATGGGCCTGGAGCTTCTGGAGGAGGAGCGCATCGATCAGTACGGCCAACCGCAGGCGGGACAATCTCCGAAACAATCCATGTAACCAATTTTTTCCCTTCTTTTTGCTTCCCTACTCAAACTATGGACATTGAAGCTGTGATTCCGGGATAATTTTTCGGCTTCGTCTTTTACCCTGCCATCCCCTGGTCTTCACTCTCGTATCCAGAGAAATCAAAGAAGAAATGTTGCATCGGTAATAAGGGGTTCATCATCAAAGATATATTCAATTTGAAACGGGAAGTGAAATGCGAACAGATTGGCTGCGGGAACCCCTTTTTCATTTTTTGATCATCACAGGTAATTCATTCCCGGGCTATGTTTTCATATCCTTGTCGAAGGCAACGTCGGACGGCGCGAAGTTGATTCTGCGAACGAACTCCAGGGACTCCCGTGCTCCGAATTCGCGTTCCATACCGTTGTCTTCCCATTC
>JBFFNJ010000235.1:0-3465 GCA_041563215.1 Candidatus Deferrimicrobia bacterium
AACAATATCAAAAATATCGTGGCAACGATGAAAACACCGAGGAATCCCAGCTCCTCCCCGATGACGGCGAATATATAATCGGTATGAATTTCCGGAAGGTAGAACAGCTTCTGCTTGCCCGCTCCGATGCCGGTACCAATCAGGCCGCCATTTGCAAACCCCACGAGAGACTGGATAACCTGGTAACCGGTGGTCTTTGCATAGGACTGGGGGTCGAGGTAGGCAAACAGCCTGTTCATCCGGTAGGGGCTCGAAACAAGCAAAATACCGAAGGCGACGACACCCGCTACAAAGAGACCGAAAAGTGGCCGGATGGGAAAACCGCCAACGAAGACGAGGCAGAGGAAAAGGGCGCAAATGATTGCCGACATACCGTAGTCCGGCTCCAGGACGATGAGCATGAGCATAAGCCCCCAGACGACGGCGGCGGGAAGGAAGTGGTAGGTGCTGCCGCCAAAATCAGTCCCCTTTTTATCGGCGTAATAGGCAAAGTAACCTATCAGGGCAAATCGCGAAAATTCCGAGGGCTGCAGGGTCACCGGGCCGGCCTTGAGCCACCTGTGGGCCCCCTTGACCGACACCCCCATTTTGGGAGCGAAAACCAGTGACAGCGCAACCAGGGACAGGAGAACACCCAGGGGCACAAGTTTTTTCAGGCGGAAGTAATCTATTTTCTGAATGATGAGGAATAAAACGAGGCCCACGAGGAAGCCGCCTACCTGCCGCTTTATGTAAAACGCCTTGTCGAACCCGAGCCCCTGATTTGAACCCGCCAGGATATAGCTGCTGCTGTAGAGCATGACGGCTCCGAAGGTGCACAGGAAAAAGAGGAGCAACAAAAAGGCTATGTTCTCGGTTCTTTTAGTCATTTTTTCCCCAGGACCTCCACGGCCTCTTTGAAAGCATCGCCCCTTTTCTCAAAATTCTCATACATATCGAAACTGGAGCACCCGGGTGAAAGAAGCACCATATCTCCGGGACTGGCGCTCTCATGCGCATCGCGCACTGCCTCATCCATAGAGCGCGCAATCCGCGAAGGTATGCTGTTGCCAAGATCCTCACGAATCCTCTGCGCTGCCTCACCGATGAGAATGATCTTTCTCACCTTCTCCCTCACCAGCTCTCTGGCAGGTTCGAAGCTCAATCCTTTGTCCTTCCCCCCGGCTATGAGGACAACCTTCCTCTTTACCCCCTTGAGCGCGGAACAGAGTGCGTGAACGTTCGTCCCCTTCGAGTCATTGTAGTAGTCCACGTCGTTCACCGACCCCGCATGCTCCATCCTGTGGGGCAACCCCCTGAATTCCTCTATCGCCTTTTGAATAGGGCCCGGCGAAATCCCGGCAAGATAGGCGGCCAGGGCTGCAGCAGCCGCGTTTTCCCGGTTGTGGTGCCCCACGAGCCTGCTTCCCGAGACATCGATGTGTTCCTCACCCGCATCGGTTCTCAGGACGATGCCGTCCTGCGTTATCCACGATCCTTTGCCGGTCCCCTTCTCCGCGGAGAAAGGATACTTTCTCCCCCTGCTGCCCCGTGCCAGCGAATAGGTGAGGGGATCTGAAGCATTATATATGGCAACGTCGTCTTCACCCTGGTTGAGAAACAACCTCTTCTTGGCAAGGCAGTACTGCTCGAAGCTCTCGTACCTGTCCAGGTGGTCCTCGCCCAGGTTGAGCAGAACACCCACGTGGGGCCTGAACCGCTTGATCGTCTCCAGCTGGAAACTGGACAGCTCGACGACAAAGAAATCATACGCGCCGCCGCAGGCAAGGGTCAGCGGGTCTTGCAGGTTGCCCCCCGTAAAGACCCGGAGACCCGCCCTCTCGATCATCATTCCCGTGAGGGCGGTAACGGTGGATTTTCCATTGGTCCCCGTTATGCCCACGATCCTTCCCTCCAGGTTCCTGAATGCGTACTCCACCTCCCCCATGACCTCGATGCCCCGCCCTTCGAATTGTTCTACGGGCATCCTGGCTAGAGGAACACCGGGAGACACAACGACGTACTCGACGCGATCAGCCTCCCCCTTCGTCGGCAACCCCTGGACGAGCTCGACTTCCGGGAGAAGGAGTCCCTCTATCCTCTCGGCGAGCCTTCGCGAATCCATTTCGTCAAACAGAAGCACCCTCTTGCCCCGACGCGTTGCGTGGTTTGCAACGCTTATCCCTGATTTTCCCGCTCCAACGACCGCTATCAATTTCACGCTACCTCAGCTTCAAGGTGCTGATTCCGATCAGGGCCAGGATTATCGCCAGCAACCAGAACCTGACCACGATCTTTGCTTCGTGCACCTTGGCTTTCTCGAAGTGATGGTGTATGGGCGCCATGAGAAAAACCCTCTTCCTGGTGGTCTTGTAGGAAATGACCTGCACGATGACGGAGAGGGCCTCGACGACGAAGACGCCCCCGACGATGACAAGGAGTATCTCCTGTTTGATAATGACCGCAACCGTCGCAACGGCGGCACCTATTGCCAGCGCTCCCGTATCTCCCATAAAAATCTCTGCGGGATGGGCATTGTACCAGAGAAAACCCATGCCGGCCCCCGCCATTGCACCGCAGAAAACGGTGAGCTCACCCACACCGGGGACGTAGACGATATTGAGGTAATTCGCTATTTTTACATGCCCCGTTACATAGGCAAAAAGCATGTACGTTCCCACGCAGATGACCGATGGCCCTATTGCGAGCCCGTCAAGGCCGTCGGTCAGGTTGACCGCGTTCGAAGCGCCAACGATAACGAGCACGGCAAAGAGGATATAGGTCCAGCCAATGTCGGGAGTGAATTTTTTGAAGAAGGGAACCATGATCCGGAAATCACGTCCGGCCCATGCGAAGATCATCAAGGCAACCGCCAGTGCAGCAGCTATTTGAAGCAGAAACTTTATCCGGCCGGAAAGTCCTTTGGCATCCATCCGGATCACCTTTTTATAGTCGTCGACAAACCCGATAAGACCGAAAACGAGGGTGGAAAAGATGACGATCCAGACGAAGGGGTTGTCGAGCCTGGCCCAGAGCAGGGAGGGCACGACCGTTCCGCCTATGATGAGCACTCCCCCCATGGTGGGAGTCCCCTCTTTTACGAAGTGGTCCGGGGGGCCATCTTCACGAATGGGCTGACCCAGCTGCCTGCTCTTGAGCATTTGTATTACCGGTTTCCCGAAGATGAAGCAGATCAGAAGGCCCGTTATCAGGGCGTAGATGGTCCTGAAGGTGATGTACCGGAAGACGTTGAAATAGGGTATGGCGCCCTTGAGCGGATATAAGAGGTGGTAGATCATGCCTCGTTCCCCCGGGCGGGAAAACTCTCCACGATCCTGTCTACGACCCTCTCCAGCTTCATCATCCTCGATCCCTTCACCAGAATTACCGATCCGCCTATCCTGTCCTCTAAACCCCTCGTTGCAAGCTCCTCCACATCCTCGAAGTGGCCGGACTGGGACTGGGGATATCCCGCGCGAAGAGCCC
>JBFFNJ010000236.1:0-3420 GCA_041563215.1 Candidatus Deferrimicrobia bacterium
CCTCGATCCTTTAACAGAAGCGATTGCCCTTATCGGCTCCAAAGAGGGGATTGCCCACTTTCCCCTTGCTTTTGCCGATCCCGGAGACGTGGTTCTCGTTCCTGATCCTGCCTATCCGGTCTATTCGATAGGAACGAAGTTTGCCGGGGGCAGGCCCTACGCCATGCCCCTCTTGAGCAAAAACGGGTTTTTACCCGATTACGCAGACATTCCTGAGAGGGTGAGAAAGCAGGCGAAAATCCTCTTTCTCAATTACCCGAACAATCCTACAGCGGGGGTTGCGACGAAGAAATTTTTCAGGGAAACGGTTGAGTTTGCAAGAGCCTACGATTTGATAGTCTGTCACGATGCTGCCTACACGGAGATTTTTTACGATAACTACCTGCCTCCCAGTTTTCTCGAGGTTCCGGGGGCCAAGAAAGTAGGGATTGAGTTTCACTCCCTTTCAAAGACATACAACATGGCCGGCTGGAGACTGGGCTTCGCCGTCGGAAACAGGGACCTAGTCGGGGGCCTGGGAAAGATCAAGACAAACGTTGACTCAGGTGCCTTTACTGCCATTCAGGCAGCGAGTATTCACGCTCTTGGCAGGGGTGACTCGAGCGTGATGACGCTGAGGCGCATGTATGCCAAAAGGAGGGATATGCTCATTTCCGGGCTGAGGGAAGCGGGGTTCGATCCACACGTCCCCCGGGCTTCGTTCTACATCTGGATGCCTGTTCCCCGAGGGATGAGCTCATCAACATTTGCAAGCATGCTCCTGGAAAAAGCGGGGGTCGTCTGTACGCCCGGTGAGGGCTTCGGAAAGCAGGGGGAAGGGTACGTGAGGTTCTCCCTCACGGTGCCGGAAAAGAGGCTGGGAGAGGCTGCCCGGCGGATCAAGACATTGAGATTGTGATCCTGTGGTCTATTTTCTTGTTATCGGCTCAAACTTCCGGTTTCCCGTCAGTAATGTTTTGTCGGGTGTTCATGCGCTGAACCGGTTCGGAGAGGTCGAGTCCAGATCATCACTGTATGTTACCGAGCCCGTTGGCAGGAAATATCAGACGGGATTTGTAAACGGTGCGGTAAAATATGCGAGTTATCTGAAGCCGGATAGACTCATTCGGGTCCTGAAAGAAATTGAGAAAAACATGGGCAGACGCTTTTCATCGGCCGTGATCCACCGGCCCCTGGACATAGATGTTGCCGCAGCCGAGGTGCGCGTAAAGAGCGATCTGATCTCAATCCCTCACCCCGGGCTTTCGGCGAGACGCTTCATGCTCCTGCCCCTGTGCGAACTGGATCCGGGATTTCCCGGCGGGGAGGGTGGAGAAACCTTCCGGGAACTGCTGGACAGATGCCGGGATGCCTCCGAGGTAGTCAGGATATGAAGAGAATTGTTATTTCGGGCGGGATAGTTTTTTTTCTTGTTTTTGCAGTCGCCGGCTGCAAGGAGAAGAGCCAGCCGCCGTCAGGGCCCCCGGCGTCGGGTTTCGTCGATTTGAACAAATACAGGGAAGCGGAGACGCTCGTAAAACTCCTGGAGAAAGATCCGAATAACACGAGGGCCTGGATCCGGCTGGGTAATATTTACTTCGACACGGCCCAGAACGAAGAAGCGGTGGTGGCGTACCGGAAAGCGCTCGATTTGGAAGCGGGGAATGCTGACGTCAGGACGGACATGGGAATCTGCCTGAGGAGGCTTGGACGGAGCGATGAAGCGATCGAAGCGTTCAGGAAATCCATAGTCTCGAATCCGCGTCATTACCAGTCCAGGTACAACCTCGGGATTACCCTCCTCCACGATAAGAATGACCTCCAGGGAGCTATCGATGCCTGGGAGGGGCTTCTCAGTGCTGTCCCCGATTTTCCGGGAAGGGAAAGGCTTGCCATCCAGGTGGAAAACTTAAAGCAAGCCAAACCGGTAGAGGAGACGGATAATCAAGAGAAGAGGTGATCGAACGCCCATGACGCGTTAATTTAGAAAAACGAGCCAGGAGGCTTAGATGAAGATATTCATAGATACGGCAAATGTGGATGAGATCAAAAAGGCAAAGGACCTGGGGGTTCTCGACGGAGTGACGACAAACCCTTCCCTCATAGCAAAGGAGGAGAGAGGTTTCGACGATATCGTGAGGGAGATTTTCTCCATCGTCGATGGTCCCGTTTCCCTGGAGGTGGTGAGTGAGACGTGGGAGGCGATGGTGAAGGAGGCGAGGAATCTTGCAGCTATTCACGAAAATGCTGTCGTGAAAGCGCCGATGACAGCAGATGGGCTGAAGGCGACGGGTATTCTTGCCAGGGAGGGAATATCGGTAAATGTGACCTTGATATTCAATCCTATTCAAGCGCTCCTCGCTGCCAAGGCAGGAGCCCGGTACGTGAGCCCGTTCATCGGAAGACTCGACGACATATCTCACAGGGGCATGGAGGTGGTGGAGCAGACCATGCAAATATTTAGCAATTACGGCATTGAAACGGAAATTATCGCTGCTTCCATCCGCCATCCGCTCCACGTGCTCGATGCCGCCCTGATCGGCGCCGATATAGCGACCGTCCCCCTGAAAACGATAGAGCATTTGCTAAAACATCCTTTGACTGACATAGGTTTGGAGAAATTTCTCTCTGATTGGAAAAAGTCAAAAGTATAACAGGGGAAATGATATTTAGTAAAAACACTTTGTTATTATAGGTAGTTACATGTTTCGATGCATTTTGTCTTCACCTTCCTTTAAAAATAAAAAATAGTTATAAAATCATTTGACAAATCACAAAAAAGCTATTATATTTGATAGTTATCCAACGTCAGACAGGGAGGGAGGGCTTTGCATGAAGAGAGATAAGTCGAACTATATCATCCAGTCAGTGGCTCATGCCCTCGATGTTCTCGAAGAGTTCAAGGGCGGCGCTGACGAGCTCGGAGTCACGGAGCTATCGAAGAAACTGAAGCTCCATAAAAATAATGTTTTTCGCATACTTGCCACGCTTGAATCGCGGGGGTACATAGAACAGAACAAGGCGACTGAAAATTACCGCCTCGGCATCAAATGTCTCGAACTGGGTCAGACCTACATCAAGCAGATGGGGCTCCTGAAACTTGCAAAGTCGGTTCTCGAAGAGCTCGCTAACAAGTGCGGCGAGACTACCTACATTTCCATTTTGCGAGACAACGACGTGGTGTATCTCGACTCCGTGGAGACGAAGGCGACGGTGAGGGTTGTCTCTCGGGTCGGCCTTCATCTTCCGGTCTACGCCACTGCCGCCGGAAAAGCTCTCATCATGCACGAGTCGGAGGATGAGCTCAAAACACGCTTACACAAGGAATTGAAAAAACTCACCCCCAACACGGTGGATAACGTAGATGATCTTTTGCTCGAGCTGAGGAAATCCTCGGATAAAGGCTTTACGACCGACATTGAAGAATTTGAGATCGGCGTC
>JBFFNJ010000237.1:0-3414 GCA_041563215.1 Candidatus Deferrimicrobia bacterium
CAATCTGGATCTTTCTCAAAGAAGAGCCGAATCGGTGAAAGAAAAACTGTTCGCGGACGGAGTCGGTCCGGATCGTATCACCACCGTGGGGTACGGGAAGAAATATCCGGCGGTCGCTAACGACACCGAGGAAAACAGGTCGCTGAACCGGCGGGTCGAAGTGATTATCCTGAATGAAGGGGTGAAAGCGGAGACCCAGCTCCGGGAGTAACAATCGCCAACCACAGGCTGGTTTCAGGGGATTTGTATTTATTTTGGGTGGAGGAGGTATGATTGTTTTCGGGCTGGAGTTCGCCCCTGAATTGTATTTAGGCAGGTAATCCTTTGCATCCCCTCCATGGGGCAAATAGTGATATTTCAAGATTTACGTATTTTAAAATTCCTTTGGTTGGATTATTTACATGGGAAAGCCTGTTTTAAGGCCCTGAACACCAAAATCCCCCTGTATTCATGTAAATCCTCAGGATGGTCCTTCAAATACTTATGAACCACTCTTATAATTTGGATGGGGTGGATTTGATCCGGAGGGCATATGTAGTTTGTTTTTAGATTATCCACTTTCCAATGTGCATTATTGACATCAATAAACCCAGTTACATAACCACCACAAAAGGTTGACTTGGCTAATCCTGCCTCGGGAACATACAGGCCTTTTCCATCATAAATCCTAATTGCATCATTGCATTGTTCTAACAGGGAGTTTCCATCGGTAGGTGCAACTTCTCCAAAAACCGGTCCAGACAGGATAACAATCAAGACAATCCCTGCCAGTACGGATATCAAGAATCTATTCTGCTTCATCGGCTTCCTCCCCGTTATTTGGACAATCAAGTCGACAGCCACATTTTTACTGCGACCATTATTGCGTGGGGATGAGGAGAAGGGAAGGTGGCCGATGCCCAAACTTCGCGGTGGAGGGATGGAGGGTCGCGTGACTATAACGATGAAATGATAACCGGCTCCGGGCAGGCCCTGTCGGACTTGGCGGAGCCGGCTCTCGGGACTACGGGAGAAAACCGTCGCCGGGACGTACCCGAATGCGATCTCTTACCCTCCTTCCGGGATTTCCACCCTCGTTGACGGTCCCGCGATTTCCGTAGCATCCACTCCGGGTGCCGTCAGGCTCCCTGTCTCGATCCCTTCCTCGAACTCCTGATACTCCAGGTAATCGGTGGGAAGCAACACGGGAGGGCTTACCCCCGCAGTTTTTTCCACCGGTCTTGCACGCTGCGGGGTGCCTGAACGTACCCCGGGTGCCGTCAGGGTCCCGGTCTCGAGACCGTTTTCGATTTCCAGATATTCCAGGTAATCGGTGGAAACCATGATCGGTGGGCTCACCTCCGCCTTTGCTGCCGTGAAAAGGAAGAAACCCAGCACCACAATTCCTATTATGGAAAGGGTCTTTTTCATCTCTTTTTCTCCTACTTGAGCGACCTGCAATATGAGCCGCATGCAGATCGATCTATCACCGCAATCCTCTTGGGATTGCCTTTCCGGGTTGGTGAATCCTGCCAAAAACAAATTCGTAAATAAATTGTGTATTTACGGTACCCTCCTTTGAACCCACGGTTCCTGCCGGGGCTCACGTAACTCGATGAACGTTTCGTTTCCGGGATCCTTCCTCACTATACGCCCATCGCTGATCATTCGTGTGTCACTCTCACACCTTTTTCATCGTGCCAAATGGTCAAGGTGTACCAACCATGAACACGCCAGCGAGAGAGGTTCCCATACGACCCTCTGCTCGACTTCAACATAAAGCACCGGAAGTGACAGATTGGGGACAGATTCCGGAGAAAATATGTAGGGAGTAAATGGCGGGCTTCTATGGGGTGGCCGATGCCGGGAGACTGTGCCGCAAACGGTGCAGTAGATAGGCAGCACTACTGTTCGCCGTCACAAGAAGTGGGAACCGGGTTGAGAGGAAGTTAAGGTACGGGTTGGCCTGTCGGGGAGTGGAATCCCGAGGTCTTGACAGATCCCGCCGGCTCCGGGAAGGTTGCCTTTGGGCAACCGGAAAGGAGCCATCGATGCACAAGAACATCGTCACGCAAATCCGCAAGGCCTCCCGCAAGAAGTACTCCGCCGAAGAGAAGATCCGGATCGTGCTGGAAGGTCTGCGGGGCGAGATTCCGATCTCGGAGCTTTGCCGCCGGGAGGGGATCGCCCCGACGATGTACTACCGGTGGTCCAAGGCGTTTCTGGATGCGGGGAAGAACGGGCTGACGCGAGAGACGCTTCGGGATGCCACAACCGAGGAGGTCCGAGGATTGAAGGAGGAGAACGCCTCGTTGAAGAAGGCTTTGGCGGAAGCGATCCTGGACGTAATGCGGTACAAAAAAAGCCTCGGGATGTAGGCAGGCGACGGTACGTCCGAATGAGCGCGGACAGGAAGTTGGAGATTCTCCGAGTCGTCGAGGGTTCCAGGGTGGGGATGGCCGGCGCCCTGGCCCGGCTGGAGATCTCTCCTTCGACCTATTACCGGTGGAGGCAACGGTTCCGGGCCGGTGGGCCCCAAAGTCTTCACGACCGCAAGCCCTTTCGGGATCGGAACTGGAACCAGTTGCTTCCCGAGGAGCGGGCAAAGATCCTGAAGGTCGCCTTGTTATACCCGGAGTGGTCCAGCCGGGAGATCGCCTGCCACATAGCGGATACCTGCGGGTTCACAGTGTCGGAGTCCACGGTGTACCGGCTTCTCCGGCAAGCGGGATGGATCAAGCCGAGGGAACGAAAGACCTTCCCCGCCTCCGCGGAGTACCACACCCGGACGAAGCGTGTGAACCAGATGTGGCAGACCGATGCCACGCACCTCCTGGTGAAACGGTGGGGGTGGTACTACCTGATCTCGGTGCTGGACGACTACAGCCGGAAGGTCTTGGCGTGGAGACTTCAGACCTCATTGGACGCGAATGCCTTCAGCGAGGTGGTGGAGCTGGCGTGCGAGACGACGGGAATGGATCGGGTTCCTGCCGAAGACCGCGCGAAGCTGTTGTCGGACAACGGGGCGGCGCTGATCTCGAGGCCCTTTGGGGAGTACCTCGAGGCCCGGGGGCTGGGGCATATCCTGTCATCCCCGTACCATCCCCAGACCATGGGGAAAATCGAGCGGTATCACCGTTCGTGCAAGGAGCAGGTGAACCTGTTCGTGTGGGAGACGCCGGAGGAGTTGGAGAGAGAGATCGGCCAGTTCATCGCCTTTTACAACGAGCGCCGGTATCATGAGGCGCTGGGCAACGTGACGCCGGATGATGTGTACTACGGGAGAAGGGAGTCGATCCTGGCGCGTCGGGCAAGATTGAAGGAAGAAACGCTGGCACGACGCAGATCGGTGAACACCCAACCGCGGAGGCCGGAGGGAGAAATCGTACCTTAGATCAGCCCCCAAAAATTCTCATTCCTTAAGACGACGTACAC
>JBFFNJ010000238.1:0-3396 GCA_041563215.1 Candidatus Deferrimicrobia bacterium
CCTGGACGAAGGGGGGAATGAGATGTCCCTAAAGGGATTAGAGGGAAAAAAAGTGGTCCTCGCCGTTTACACATCGTCGATGCCCGATTGTTTGAAGAGGGTCAAAGAATTTGTCAGTTTATCGAAAGGTTTTGAAGGGAGCGGACCGCTCTTCGCGGGGATCGACATTGCTCCTTCGGGCTTTGATACATTTGTTCGCAACGTACCAGAGTTTCCGGGATACGTTCGTTTCCGGAAGGACGAGGAGGGTAAGATTGCCCGTGCCCTTGAAGTTCAGATTATACCGACGACGTTCTTTATCTCCCCGGAAGGGCAGATCGTTGAGAAGATCGAATCGGTACATTCGTGGGATTCGGAGGAATTCAGGGGGAGGGTAAAATCGTTTCTGAAAGAGCAAGAGTAACGGTTCAATTCGTGAAAAAAATTAATTTAAAAAGAGGCTGTTTGTGAGAAAGGTAAATCCGGGCGCGAAAAATGTCGTCGTTCTGCTTCTGCTTCTTTCGATCTTTGCGGGTGGCTATTTGTATCTGAGCCGAAAAGACCAGGGTGAAGAAACGCCCCCCATCAATATGGTCGGGAAAATGGAGACGAAGGCGACGGATGATTACGTCAGGTACTTCGGCCGGATTCCCGACGTGGGGATGATCAATTGCGAGGGGCTCGTCATCTATTACCCGGATAAAGAGAGGGATTCTTTCGTTCCCTACCCTTTCTTCGTGACGACACCGGAGGAGAGGGAAATGCTCATCGCCAGGACCATGATGGCAGGCCTTCCCTCCCGGGCTATGGGAAAGTATGTGGACCAGATTTTTCAGGGCAGGGGGGAACTGGAGGATATTGCTATTACCGGAAAAACCCTCAATATCTCCATCAGGGTGAAAACAACTCCCGTAGAGGAGGACCTGGCAGATACGGCCCGCGCATTTTTCATAACCTACAGGCAGTTTTACGGCGATCTGGAAAAGGTGGTTCTGAATGCAGGGACCGAAGAAAAAGTGGAAATTGCTTCACCGGTGATACATGTTCAGGAGCCTGGCCCACCGGTGATTCTCGATGCTTTTCTGGTAAGACACGAGGGAGAGGAGGAGGCTCACGAATTGAGAATTCTCTTCGACAGGCCCGTAATGATTCAGGACCTTACGATCGAGAAAAACGGTGATAAAAGGGTAGAAGGAAAGGTCTATCTCGCGGAGTTTTCCATGGCCGGGATTTTTGAACATGTCGGGGAGAAGGCCTTTGCGGAGGGAGATCGTTTCACGATTCGATACGATATCCACGATTATCTCGACAGGAAGAACGAAGGGGAAATGAGTTTTACCGCGAGGGTAGAGATCCATTCCGGGTAGATCGAGCATTATTCTCTTTTTCTCGGCAGATTTCGCTTAAATCCGCCATCTCGCAAACTGAAGCATAAAATTCGCAATATGTTCCCTTCCTCCGCTAATCAGTGAACGATCAGATGTGATTATTGAAAAATCATGAGTTTCAATATGTTACAATAATTCAATGTTCTAAATGTGTCCGCCATTTCCGATGATAGATCGTTCATTGGACGACCGAAACGATGAATATGCAAAAAACAGCCCGTAAAAGCGGAAAGTTCCGATTTACCCTCCGCCACAAGGTGATCGCATCATTCGTTTTTGTTTACGCGGTGCTTACCTTCAACTTCCTCTATCTCATCGTCGTAAATCAACACCGGATAGCCGAGGAAAAACTGACAGATTCTTCTTGGAGGAAAGCCGATCTGATCTCGATGGCGATATCGGAGTACGTGCGGGAAAAGGATACGAGGTTCCTTGAGAGATTTGTTGAGAATACGCTCGACGATAAAGAGATCGAGTATGTGAGGGTTTTGGATCTGAATGGGAGTGTGCTCGTCGAAGCCGGCCTGTTGGAAAACTATGCGGAACTGGGTGAAAGTGGATTTGCCGGGGAAGATCTCGGCAAAACGGGGGGAATCCACGAGATCGGACACCCGGAAGGGTTAATGCACGAGTCAGGCCACAGGTTCTACATTGCTTCTCCCGTAACATTTCAAGGGAGCAAGGTTGGAGAGTTTCACCTGGGAATAAATACCGTGGAGCTGAACCGGCGCCTGGCGACGATCACCTACAGAGGAGCTGTATACGCTGGGGTAACGATCCTTATCGGTGTTGTGTTGACCTTGTTTCTCTATCGCCAGATGCAGGGAGCGATGAGGAAGCTCATCCAGTCGACCGTGCATATCGCACGGGGAGACCTTACTGAGAGAGTTACTACCGGCACGGGGGACGAGCTGGAGGAGCTTGCCGTCTCGTTTAACCGCATGGCAGATGCTATCGCTGATAGGGAGAGGGAGATCGTCAATGTAAAGAACACCATGGTTTCCATGTTCAACGGGATAACTGCTGCAATTGCTTACATATCGAAGGACTATGATATCCTCTACGCCAACCCGGCGTACGCGGCACTCCTCTCGGCAAACTTGAAGGGAGATGAAAGGACATACAAATGCTTTGAGCTCTTTGGCCACGGGGAGCGCGGATGCGAAGGGTGTCCCGGCAAAACCGCTATGGAAAGCGGGAAATCGGAAGAGGCGGAGAGGGAGACCACGCTCGAAGGTGGAAAGCGGCAGGTGCTCTGGATACACGCCTATCCCGTCATGATTCCCGGGGAAGGACAGGCCGGTTTCGTGGAGTACATTCTCGACATAACCCGCCAGCGGGAAATGGAAGAAGAGCTGAAAAATTACACCGAGCACCTCGAAGAAATCGTCCAGGAGAGAACCCGGAGGCTCAGGGAAGCCCAGGAACAGATGATACACAGGGAGAAGATAGCGGCCCTCGGGGAGATAGCGGCAGGGGTGGCTCATGAGATCGGTAATCCTCTCTCTTCCCTGTCTTCCATTATTCGGGGCTTTGAGCTCACCTTGGAAGGTGATGAGGAAAGGAAGGAGAAGGTTCGGTTGATGCAGGAGCAGGTCGGTCGGATCGCCAGGATAGTGCGTGAGATGACAGATTTTTCGAGACCCGCGCAGTTCCGAAAGAGCCTGACGCACGTCAATGAAGTGGTGAAAACGGCTCTCGGTATTGCACGGTACGACAAACGGTTCAAGGGTGTTGACGTGAAAACCAGCTTTGACGCTGAGATTCCTGCGACCAAGGTCGATGGGGACAAGCTACTCCAGGTTTTTCTGAACATCATTTTCAATGCCGCGGACGTTATGAAGGGGGAAGGCTCTCTCAGGGTAACTACAAAGCTCGTAAACGGTTTAATCGCTGTCTCCTTCGGGGATGAGGGCCCCGGCATTTCAGAGGAACAGCTCAAGAAAGTATTCGAGCCCTTTTATACCACAAAGGAGATTGGGGAAGGAACGGGACTGGGGCTTTCGGTAAGCTACGGTATAATGCAGAG
>JBFFNJ010000239.1:0-3393 GCA_041563215.1 Candidatus Deferrimicrobia bacterium
ACAGGCAAAAAGTACTATGATGTGAAGAAGTCTTTCAGCCGTGCATGCAAGAAATCCGGTATCAAAGACTTCAGGTTCCACGACTTCAGGCATACATTCGCATCACACCTTGTCATGTCAGGGGTTGACTTAACAACCGTGAAAGAGCTCCTGGGACATAAGACCCTTGCGATGACTCTTCGCTATGCCCACCTATCGCCAAGCCATAAGGTAAAGGCTGTCGATGTGCTCGACAGCACCTTATCTCTTAGCTCAAGTGCACAAAAAGTGCACAATCCCATAAAAAAAAGAGTTAGGCGATTTACCTAACTCATTGAATTCCTTGGTGGGCCACCCGGGACTCGAACCCGGAACCTCCTGATTAAGAGTCAGCTGCTCTGCCAAATTGAGCTAGTGGCCCAGGAAATTTTACAACGAAATGAAGGGCCGGTGCCATACAATTTTGCCTACCTGGGTGAAAGACCCTGTCGCTTTTAAGAGAAAATCCCGGCGGAAAGGGGCAGAAAACCCAAATTTCAATAAAGCAATTGAAAATCTTCGGTGCTATAATTTTAAAAAAACGAAGGGGGCGCCCATGAAAGGGAACAAGAAACTGATCGCCACGTTGAACGATCTGCTCTCTGACGAGCTGACCGCAATAAGCCAGTATTTTCTCCACGCCGAACTCTGTGACAATTGGGGCTACGGGAAGATTTACGCCAAGGTGAAGGAGCGTTCCATTACCGAGATGAAACACGCGGAAAAGCTGATCGAAAGAATCCTTTTCCTCGAGGGCATGCCCGTTATGGACAAGCTCAAAAAAATGTTCATAGGCCAGGACGTCAAGGCCCAGTTTCAAAATGACCTCTCTGCAGAGATCGGAGCGGTCAAGGCTTACAACAGCGGTATTTTGCAGGCCGCCGAAGCGGGTGACAACGGAACGAAGGTGCTCCTTGAGTCTATTCTTTCAGACGAGGAGGAACATCTCGACTGGCTCGAAATGCAGCTCGACCAGATCAAGCAGATCGGGATCGAGAACTATCTGGCCGCGCAGATAGACCAAGAGTAGGCAGGGGAGGAGAGAGCAAAATGAACCTGAGAGAGATTTTTCAGAAAGGCGGAACGGGAGTAATCGGGACATCCAATACGCAGGGAGAAATCAACATGGCGATCTACGCCGTTCCGGTCATCATTGATGAGGAGACGATTGCCTTCGGCATGACCGAGGGAACGACCTATAAGAACCTTCTCGAAAACCCGCACGCATCCTATCTTTACATTTCATCGGGGAAGGGATACGAGGGAGCCCGGCTGAAACTCCTCCTCTCCGATCTGGAAGATTCGGGTGCGATGCTGGAAGGAAAGAAGCTGGGATTAAAGGCCAAGCTGGGAGAGGCGGTTGCAGATGCCCTCAAGTATGTTGCCTACTTCAAGGTCCTCGAGGTGCGGTCTCTCATCTGAGAGCTTTTCGATAATTCTGCCAAAGGGGGGAACGGAAATGCCTCACCTGCTCCGTTCCCCTTTCAGCAAAATAAGATTGCGCGGGGAAAGATGGGACAGAGCGTACTTCCAAAGTTGAGGCAGGACATTCAGATATTCCCCGCAACGCTGAGGGAGCAGCGGGTATTCGTGGTGAGCGACCCCCTGGGTCTCACCAGTGAGCCTGCAATCATTCCGGAGTCCCATGCCCGCCTCCTTTCCATGTTCGACGGCGAGAAGACGGTCCGTGACCTTCAGCTCGGCATGATGCACGTCCGCGGGAATGTCATCGTCATGGAAGAGGAGGTGAAAAGGTTCATCGACGAACTCGATTCCTTTTACCTTCTGGATACGGGAAAGTACCAGCGGGCCAGGGAGAGGGTCTATGCGGAATTTGCTGCCCTGCCGGTTCGCCCTGCACACCTTGCCGGAAAATCATACCCGGGGAGCCGCCAGGAACTCCTGGATTTCATGGAAGAGCTCTTCCATGCGGCTGTCGACGTTTCCCCGCTGCCGGTAGAAGGTCTTCGCGCACTCGTTGTCCCCCACATAGACCTGATTGTGGGGAAAAGGGTGTATGCACGCGGGTACTCGAGCATCAGGGACTGCGAGTTCGACAGGGTTCTTCTGCTGTGTACGGGCCATAATATGGGTGACTATTTTTTCTCCCTGACGGAGAAGGACTACGAGACGCCCCTTGGCGCGGTATCAACCGATGTGGATGCGGTAAGGTTTCTCGGAAAGGGAATGGGAAAGGGCATCTGCCCCGTGGACTTTCCACACCAGATGGAGCACTCAGCGGAGTTCCAGGCGGTCTTTTTGCGGTACCTGTTTCCCGATAAGGAGTTCATGGCCGTCCCCGTTTTGTGCGGTTCTTTCCGAAGGACCCTGCACATTGCATCGAGGCCTTCCGATGTCACTGCCATACGGGTATTCGCCGACAGGCTGCGTGAGCTGCTTGCCGATGACGGTCAGAGATGGCTCGTCGTGGCGGGCGTCGACCTCTCTCACGTGGGGCCGAAGTTCGGCCATTCCAGTCCCGCCAAATTCATGGAAGGGGAGTTCAGGGAGCACGACCGGATCCTTCTCGAGAGCCTTGAAGAGGGGGACCCCGGGGGGTTCTTTTCTGAAATCAAGAAGGTTGATGACCGGTACAACGTGTGCGGTGCTTCGCCGCTTGCCCTCCTCCTCGAGCTCTTCGAAGGGAGCAGGGCCACGGTGCTCGACTACGATGTGTGGTACGACGAGCCCACCATGTCGGCCGTGAGCTTTGCCGCGGCGATCTTCGGCGATGAGTAAAATCTCCCGGGCGGCCAGGGGCAGCGTCTCCGTCCAAAAAAAGTGCAGGGGGGTATGTAATGAGCAGGGGTTTTCCGTACTACTACGAGCTGAAAGTTCGCTTCAGGGACGTGGACATGATGGGGCATGTAAACAACGCGGTGTACCTGACATATCTCGAGGAGGGCCGCACCGGTTTTGCCGGGTGGATTTTCAAAGGCCGCCCGGAGTTTCGAAAGATCGGCTACATCGTCGCATCCGTCAAGATCAATTACCGGGCTCCTGCGTTTTACCGCGAATACCTGAGGATATACCTGCGGGTGAAGGAGATGGGAAACACGAGTTTCATCTTCCAGTACGAGATAAGAAAGAGGGACACGGACGAACTGGTGGCCGATGCCGAGTCCGTCCAGGTCATGTACGACTACCAGGAGGAAAAGAAGCACGCAATTCCCGAGGAGATGAGGAAACTCTTTCGGGAGAAGGCGATGTGAGCCAAACCCGTTCATTGTTCATAGTTCAAAACCTGAAAGTCGAGAGTAGATAGGAGATAGTTGATAGGAGTTACTTTCACAACTTCCCCCTTTTCCTCTCTCCTCACGAAGGTTTTGTATTTACTGCATTCTGTTGCTCTTGGTTTTCATTCCGCATTCCGAA
>JBFFNJ010000240.1:0-3379 GCA_041563215.1 Candidatus Deferrimicrobia bacterium
AATCTGTCGTAGCTCGGGACAAAAGTCATCCGTTTCACGTACATTTTTTACAACTCCAGAAGTTGTATCTTCCCCTCTCCTACAGGGTACCAAAAAAAAGCCAACCGCTCATCCCCGGAAAGCAGGTGCAGCTATTTTTCTTGAGATGCAGCCAAGTGGCGGGAGATTTCCCCGTTCAGATATTTCGGGGGGCTGTTCTTATGCCTCTCTTTTTTTTCGACCTCTTCTCCTGGTACATGAGTTCGTCGGCCCTGCCGAGAAGGTCGTCGATGGTGCACGGTGTTTTGGGGTTGTACCGTGCCGTCCCGACGCTCAGGGAGACCGTGTATTTTCGGTTTGGCCGTGCGTTGAGCTCATCGATTCCGGCCCTGAACCGGCTTTCAACGATAGACTCGACGTCGGAGCCTGTTGCGTTTATCAACAGAACGGCAAACTCGTCTCCCCGGAGACGGGAGATGATGTCGGACTTGCGGAAGGATTTCCTAAAAATCTCGCTCACCTCGGTGATTGCCCGGTCACCTTCCTGGTGCCCGAATGTGTCGTTGATCCACTTCAGGTCGTCAAAGTCTGCATAAAAGAGAAGCATCTCGCTGTTTGTCCTGTCGGCAAGCTTTATCTGCTGATTGGCGAGCAGGAAAAAGCCCCTTCGGTTGTTCAGCCCCGTTAAATCGTCGGTGATCAGCAGAGCGCGAAGCTCTTCCTCCAGGTTTTTTCTGACCGTGATGTCACGCAGGATTACGAGGGCCTCATCGGCCCCCGTGGAAGTTATCCTTGCCTCGTGATGGTATGTATCCTCGCCGATGAGCTGCTTATATTCAAAGATCTGCATTTCGCCGGTGGTGATTGCCAGGTTTACGTATTCCACGACTTCGGCGTCGACGCCCGCCGGGAGGAAAGCGTCTATTTTTTCCCCGAGGAATTCGCTGAAGGGCTTCGACGGGCTGTCATTTTGGTTTTCCTTGACCGCTTCGAGCAGCGTCCCGTCCTTTTTGACCCTGAACATGGTATCGGGAATCGCGTCCAGCAGGGCTTTCATCTTCTTTTTGCTCTTTAAAAGGTCCTCCCCCCAGCGCCTTTTTCTGGCAACTATTTTCGATGCAATGACGCCATATACAAGGCAGAAGGTAAGGGTGATCAACTGGTAACTGTTGTTGAACTCGGAGACCTGCAACAGGAAAGAAGTCCAGAAGGATTTTTGAAAGAATATGAGCCTGTCTATCGCAGCGTTCGTTGCCAGGATCAGCAGGTATGCGATTACCGAATAGAGGATCAGGACCCGCTCGTCTCTCTCGGGGTACTCACGCAGTGTTGATAAAACGCTTCTTTTCATAGCAGTTGTCTCTCCAGTAGTTTTATGGTACGTTCTCTGTCCTCTCCTTTGAGCTATCACTGCTCATGTGCCTCAAAAACGCCCTGACCGATTCGATATCAAACTGGGTTCCCGCGTTTTTCTTGAGCTCTAAAACCGCATCCTCTGTCGTCAGCCTGTCCCTGTATGGGCGGTCAGATGTCATTGCATCGAAAGCGTCCTCAACCGCTATTATTTTGGACTCCACCGGTATGTTTTCCCCGGAGAGGCCATCGGGATACCCGGTGCCGTCAAACCTCTCGTGGTGATGCCGGACGATCGGGCAGAGGTGGGTAAGGGATCGCAGCGGTTTAATGATATTTTCCCCGATGACGGGATGTTTCTTGATGACTTCGAACCAGGACTCGGGCATTTCATGGGAGATCTCATGGAGTACGGTAACGAGCATGGGGATTACGTACAGAATAGCGATGATGTTGGTAAACTTCCGCGCAATCGCGCTCTGCTTTTTCCCGCGACTAAGATACTGCATTTCACAACCCGTTGGAAACAGTAAAGTAAGGAACCAGGAGCATATGTACCCAGCCGAAAAAGTGTAAATTTTTCACTGTCCACTATATTTTCGGAAATTTCCGCACAATCTTTATTAGCAACCTGTGCTATTTTCACCTGAATGCCTGAAGCGTCTTATTTTTTCCGGGGGCTGGCAGGGGAAATAGCGTCGGGAAGGCAAGTGATTTCGGCACATGGTAGGCATCTTAAGACGTGAATGGCCGCATAATAACCATCACAAAGCCGCAAAAACATCCAAATCCCGGCAATTTCCCCCTGCAGAAGAGTGATTATCGGGAAGTCACCGGCTTTTGCGTCCCGGGCAAAGCTTTTTACGGGAAAGATGGTTAGCGACAGCCGGCCCTCTCGGGCCAGGGGGGTCCACGGGAGGAGTTTATCCTTTTCGGGACCCTACGTCTGCCTGCTGCAGTGAAAGCCCTCGCCCAGGTCGCAGCGGATGCAGTCTCCCACGCTGTACTGCGGCGTCAAGGTTATCGACTCGCACTTGCCGCAGAAGTACTCTTCGCCTGGGTCCATCGGACCGTCACAGGGCGTCACCGCCATGGGACAGAGGGTTACGCAGGCCCGGCACATCACGCATGATTCGGGCTTTTCCTCGAGGGGGTATTTCACGCGGCGGTTCTTCCCACGGCCGACGAAGCCGATGGCGTGCGCCTGGTAGAGCTCGTTGCAGACCCGGACGCACCGGCCGCAGAGAACGCAGTCGTCACGGCGGAAGGAGAAACGGGGTTTGGTGACGCCGCAGCGGACAGCGATGTCCTGGATGGCCCGTGAATTGGGGGCCTGGGTGACGAGCAGCTCCGCAATGTTGCGGCGAAGATTCCTGACTCGCCCCGAGTTGGCACGGATTACCATACCCTCCTGGACGAGCAGGGTGCAGGAAGCGGTGATCTTCGACTTTCCGTTCTGGACATTTTCAACGATGCACAGCCGGCAGGCGCCGATGTCGGTCAGGGTGGGCATATGGCAGAGGTGGGGGATACAGATGGCGTATTGCAGAGCTGCTTCGAGAACACTCGTCCCTTTCGCTACGCTGATGCTTGCCCCGTCGATCGTAAGATTCACTTTATGATGCATGTTGCTCCCTCCTTTACTGGACGATGATGGCGTTACGGGTACAGACGGTCGGGCAGATGCCGCATTTGTTGCAGGCCCCCCGGTCTATGGTGTGGGGCTTATCTTTTTCCCCCCGGATGGCCTCTTGAGGGCAGGAGACAAGGCATGCCGCGCAGCCGTCGCACATTGCAGCGTCGATGGAGTATTCGATGAGCGCCGTGCAAACGCCGGCCGGGCAGCTTGCCTCGTGGATGTGCGCCTCGTATTCCTCGGGAAAATACCTCAGTGTGGAGAGGACGGGGTTCGGGGCTGTCTTCCCGAGGCCGCACAGGGCTGTCTGTGCAATCGTCTCACCCAGCTCTTTGAGAAGCGGGATCTGTTCGGGCCGTCCCCTTCCCTCCGTGATGTCGATGACGATCTCCAGCATCCGGTCCACCCCGA